>NZ_JBPNYQ010000002.1:75094-343827 GCF_051235485.1 Pseudoalteromonas nanhaiensis
GTGGTTCGAATCCACTCGGTCGTACCAATTCTAAATATCCTATAGCATAAAGCTCAGTCGCTTAGCGCACTACCACTCTTGATGGCCCGCTCCAAAGCTCGGTGGTTCGAATCCACTCGGTCGTACCAATTCTAAATTTACTAATTTACAATATCTCAAACCTCAGCTAGTTAGCGCACTACCACTCTTTATGACCCGCTCCAAAGGTCGGTGGTTCGAATCCACTCGGTCGTACCAATTCTAAATATCCTATAGCATAAAGCTCAGTCGCTTAGCGCACTACCACTCTTTATGACACGCTCCAAAGGTCTGTGGTTCGAATCTACTCGCTCGTACCAACTCTAAATATTCTAATTTGATAATTGGGATCACTCATACCCTAATAGCTTCGACAACTCTAAAGCTGTTACCTGCATATTTTCGTGGATCATTGCCATATCAGTTGTATGAGAGCCGTCAGTGAAATCAATAAATGGCACAACTAATGCCGCTGCGATTTGACCTGTGGCATCAAACACCGGATAACCAATATCATTTACTCCATGAGCTTGCGCACTAATTACACTCTCATACCCCTGACTTTTAACACGATTGATTATATCCTCGAGTTGTTCAGAATTTGCTTGTGGGTGGTCACTTGGCACACGACTTAGCATTAAATCACGCTTTTCTCGTTCAGAAAACGCCAACAATAAATGCCCTGAACAGGTATTTACTAAGGGTGCTTCAGCGCCAAGTCTAACGCTAAAGATACGTGCCGAAGGTGAATCTTGCTGCACTACAACATGACCTTTACCTTCGTAGTAGATCACTAAATGGCAAGATTGCTCTATGGTATAAGATAATCTGTGCATCAAAGGGTTAGCTAGCGATGTTAAACGCTTAATAGGTGGAAACCGATTGGCTAGCCCAAAGAGCTTTAAGGTTAATCTATGCCTATCACTTCCCGCTGGCGTTTCAATATAGCCGCGTTGCTCTAATACAGCCAACATTCTAAACAACTCGCCGACCGAACGATCGAGTCGTGCTGTGATATCCGTGATATTGAGACCGTCTACTTCACTTGACAGCAATTCAAGCAAATCCAATCCTTTTTCAAGCGCAGGAGCTGAATACACTTTTTTCCGTGATTTAGAATCCGTTTCTTTTTCCACTGATATTCACCTTAATATAACTCACTAGTTTTTTGAGACTAGCTATAAAATTTCCTCAGATTACAAAAGTATACATTAGTTTCATTTATGAGAAAAAGCGCCATAACCATTTAATAAGCTGCTATTTGTTCATCCAGTGAAAAAATCCGCTCAACAAGCTTCCACTTAGCAGATTTACTGGATGACGTATCAACCTTTTGAAACTTTTCCATTAATGCTTCCCATTCTTGAACTTTATTATTTTGAGCATCGAATCTGGCTTTGTGTTCAAAACTAAAGTCATCGCAGGTATCAAGTATCATTATTAATTGTGTACCTAGCCGATGAATCGCCATGTTCGTTATACCCACTTCTTTGATTGCCGCTACAACTTCAGGCCATACATTTCCCGGGGCATGGTATTTCTCATATTCGGCTATTAAATCATCGTTGTTTTCTAGCTCTAATGTTAAGCAATATTGCATTTCATTTCTCCACTGATGTTTTATGTATATAGATAACGCGATAAGCAAAAACAGCTATCACCATAAAACTAATTAAAGGTAGTAAAAAAGAGGTTTGTACTGCACTTAGTGACTTTATCAGTGGCCCTGCATCAATCATCTGCCCCTGTAGAGGTGGCATTAGCGCTCCTCCGACAATCGCCATGACCAACCCTGAGGATGCGATACTTGCATCGGCTTTTAAACCGCCTAAACTGATACCATAAATTGTTGGGAACATTAAAGACATACACCCCGAAACAGCAATAAGACAATACAATCCGAGCATGCCCCCGGTAAAAATGACAGCAAACGTCAAGCTCGCTGCAGCAATTGCAAAGATCATCAGCAGTAATGCGGCATTAACCCAATTAAGTAAAAACGTACAAATAAAGCGACTGGCCAGAAAAACACACATAGCAACAATGTTGTAATTCTGCGCTTCAGAAGCGGTTAAGCCTACTTCAGTCATCCCGTAATGGATAATAAAAGTCCAGCACATAATTTGTGCACCAACATAAAAAACTTGAGCAATCACACCTTCAACATAGCGCTTATTTTTAATAAGTTTTACAAAAACCTCCTTCGCGCTATTGTCACTTTGATTTACTTTAACAGCCTGTGTATTAGGCAAGCGATAAAATAAATAGATAAAAAATAAGACAATAACAATCATAGCAATTACCACATAAGGGTCGCGTATTGTCGCCAAATCAGCTGCCTGCATCGCCATATGATTAAATGGTTCTTCTTTTGAAAAGGTATAAAGTGCTTCGGTAAGCTTTTCATCAACAACTGCGGGGAGCCAATGTGCATATTCTGGATGTTGTAATTTTTCTTCAGCTCTAAACTGTTCTATTTCAAGCTTATTTAGAATCATAGTTGAAGCAACAAACATGCCCATCAACGAACCAACAGGGTTGAATGCTTGCGCTAAATTTAACCGCTTTGTGGCTGTCCGCTCATCTCCCATTGATAAAATATAAGGATTTGCAGTTGTCTCTAAGAGTGCCAATCCACAGGTTAAAATACACAAAGAAGCCAAAAAATAATTAAATTCCATGTAATAACTGGCAGGAATAAATAGTAATGCACCCAGTGCATATAGCCCAAGTCCAAGTAGTATCCCAGATTTATAAGAATATCGCCGAATATACAATGCGGCAGGAATAGCCATCACTCCATACCCTAAGTAAAAAGCAAATTGCACAAGAGAACTCTGTGCATTTGAAATTAGAAAAATATCTTTGAACGCTTTTACCAGCGGGTTGGTAATGTCATTTGCAAAGCCCCAAAGTGGAAAAAGTGCTGCAACCAGAATAAAAGGTATCAGCATATCCGTTGCGATTAATGGTGCAGTTTCCCCTCCCTCTTTTGTACCTAATTGATATGTGTTCATTGTTAATTACGCTCTTAGTTAAATGCTGTTAATACGAACTGCTTAGTACAGTTCATGTTTAAAAGATTGCACGATAAATTCATATATACAATTAAATTTCATATAAGAAAAATATTATTTTAAATATGTCTATAAAAAACAATTGTTTATTTACTATTTTTTTAAAGGTTCCTGGCTTTAGCAACAAATGACAGTGGCTAGAGACAAAAGAAAGATGTTGACTTGTTTAATTATTACAAATATTTTAAATATGAAAAAATAATTCATACTTAAAATAAATTACTAGTGTACCAACAAACTTTAATTGTGAGGATTGAATGTCTGGAAATAAATTTGTGTTACTGCATGAACAAGACAACGTCATTGTTTGTTGTCAGGCTGCATACCTTGGTGAAGCGATCACCATTGCAAATGATGAGCTAACGCTAAATACAGATGTCACTGTTGGTCATAAAGTTGCCTGCCGTGCAATTCAAAAAGGCGAACAAATTTTAAAATACGGTGTGCCTATCGGATCTGCCACTGACGATATTGAAAAAGGACAGCATGTGCACCTTCACAATATGAAGAGTGACTATATAGCAAGCCACACTAGGCACTCAGTTAGTGGAGATTAATATGCAGGGCTATTTAAGAAGTAATGGTAAAAAAGGTATTCGTAACACTGTGGTTGTAGCCTACTTAGTTGAATGTGCACACCATGTGGCAAGAACAATCGTTAATAAGTCAAATAACCAAGACATCCAACTTATTGGCTTTCCTGGCTGCTATCCAAACAATTATGCACTTTCTATGATGACTAAACTGTGTACCCACCCTAATGTTGGCGGTGTGTTACTCGTTTCTTTGGGATGTGAAGGGTTCAACCGTGAACACTTAAGTGAAGCTATCAGTCAGTCTGGTCGCCCCGTTAGTACGCTTGTTATTCAAAATAACGGCGGAACAAAAAACACCATTGATAAAGGGGTTCAAGAAGCTGCGGCTATGCTAGAACAAATTTCTTCATGCCCTGTTGTTGATATGACAGTTGATGAATTAGTTATTGGCACAATTTGTGGTGGTTCAGATGGCACCAGTGGTATCAGCGCAAACCCTGCTGTTGGTAAGTGTTTCGACCGTTTAATTACGCAAAATGCAACCTGCATTTTTGAAGAAACCGGCGAACTTGTGGGCTGCGAGCAAATAATGGCGCAAAGGGCCGAATCGAAAGACCTTGCAGACAAGCTTGTATCTTGTGTCATAAAAGCTGAGAAATATTACACAAAAATGGGCTATGGCAGCTTTGCTCCGGGTAATGCAGAGGGTGGCTTAACAACACAAGAAGAAAAATCAATGGGAGCTTATGCTAAGTCAGGTGGCTCGTTAATTAATGGCATTATTAAACCAGGTGAAGAGCCTCACAAAAAAGGCTTATTCTTGATGGATGTAGTCCCTGATGGAGACCCTAAATTTGGATTTCCAAACATTTCTGATAATCAAGAAATCATCGAAATGATTGCATCAGGTGCCCACATCACATTATTTACAACCGGTCGTGGCTCCGTTGTTGGTTCAGCTATTTCGCCAGTAATTAAAATCTGCGCAAACCCTGAAACATACAAAAACTTAAGTGATGACATGGATATAAATGCTGGAAGTATTATCGAAGGTCAGAAAACGGTAGAGCAAGTGGGAGATGAAATCTTTGATCTTATTGTCCGCATTGCAAGTGGTGAACAAAGTAAATCTGAACAAATGGGACATCAGGAATTTTTGTTAACTTATAAAACATTCGACAGCATAGGACCTGCTTGCTTGAATTAATGTGAGCAGAGGACATCATCATGAATAATTACTTTAATCATAAATACCCTGATATCTCGGACCTCAAGAAAAAAGCCAAACAACGCATACCACGCTTTGCATTTGACTACCTTGAAGGTGGCTGTATGGAAGAGCGAAGTGTTCAGCGAAATCGAGACGAGATCAATGCTGTACAATTGCGTAGTACATTATTAAAGCCTTTTTCTGGCAGCGATCAATCAGTTGAACTATTTGGCCACACCTACTCTGCTCCTTTTGGAATTGCACCCGTTGGTTTGCAAGGCCTAATGTGGCCAAAAGCGCCTGAGATACTGGCTAAAGCTGCCGCTGAAAAAAACATCCCTTATGTATTAAGTACTGTTTCGTCATCTAGCCTTGAGCGTATTGCAGAAGTGTCTGAGGGTCATGCTTGGTTCCAATTATACAACCCAACAGATGAGATCATTCGTAAAGATCTATTAAGTCGCATAAAAGCAGCACACTACCCTGTATTGGTTGTCACAGTTGATGTGCCAACATTTGGCTATCGCCCAAGAGATATTCGCAATGGTTTGGCGATGCCACCTAAAATGACATTTTCAAACATCATGCAAATGCTAAGTAGACCCCGTTGGTTTTACGAAACAGCGCTTGCCGGCAAGCCTGAAATGCAAACCCTAAAACCCTATATGCCTAAAGACATGCCAACTGATGAACTTGCAGCATTTATGAATAAAACGGTTATGGGCCGTGTAGATATTGAGGGACTAAAGCCTATACGAGATATGTGGCAAGGGCCATTAGTAATAAAAGGATTAATTAGTGAACAAGATGTGAAATCGGCTATAGAACTTGGCGCTGATGCTGTCGTAATTTCTAATCATGGTGGTCGACAACTTGATGCAGGTGAATCACCAGTAAAACCACTACAAACTATCGCATCTAAGTATTCAAAAGACATAAAGATATTTATGGATAGCGGTTTACGAAGCGGCACTAATATTGTGAGTGCCCTAGCAAGTGGAGCAGATTTTACTTTTCTGGGTAGACCTTTTGTATATGGCGTTGGCGCATTAGGTGATAAAGGAGGCATTCATACCATTAATGCATTGATGATGCAGGTAACGCAGATAATGAACCAATTAGGCTGTGAAAAAGTAACGGACTTACCAAGCTTCCTAGTTAAATAGCTGAACAATATGGTAGGAGTATTATGAAAAACGTTTTCAACACTCGTCAACTTGGTAACACAAACCTAAATATATCAACGTTAGGTTTTGGGGCTGCGTCTATGGGTAATTTATATCAACCAGTCAGTGATGAAGAAGCTAAAAACACTTTATCATCGGCTATTGATATAGGTATCAACTATTTTGATACAGCTCCGCGTTATGGTGCAGGACTAAGTGAACGTCGAGTGGGAGATGCACTAAGGGAACTTCCAAAACAGGATTATATATTATCCACAAAAGTAGGAAGACTCATTAAACCAGACGCGAAAGCGGATGTAACGCAGCTTCGCCATGGTTTTGCTACTCCAATGCCTTTTGATGCTCAATATGACTACAGCTACGATGGCATTATGCGTTCATTTGAGGATAGTCAGCAACGTTTAGGGCTCGCTGAAATTGATATTCTTCTGGTTCATGATCTTGGCAGAGATACTCATGGAGATAGAGATTCATTTTATTTTATGCAGTTCGAACAAGGTGGTTATAGAGCACTTGATGAACTTAAAAGTAGCGGACAAATCAAAGCGATTGGTTTAGGTGTAAACGAAGTAGAAATTTGTAAGCGTGCCATGAATATTGGCCAGTTTGATTGTTTTTTATTAGCCGGCCGATACTCATTACTTGAACAAGAACCAGTCAACGAGTTTCTTCCTCAATGCATTGCAAATGGTACGTCGATAATTCTCGGCGGTCCTTACAACTCGGGCATATTAGCAACTGGCGTTCGCACTAACAAAACGCCCTTTTATAACTACAACCCTGCCCCTAAAGAAGTAATTTTAAAAGTAGATAAAATTGAGCAAATTTGTTTAGACCATAATGTCACTCTCGCTGCTGCTGCACTGCAATTTCCGCTTGCACACCCAGCAGTTGCATCGGTTATTCCAGGCCTTGGCAATGCAAAGCGAGTTGCAAAAACTGTACAGCTATTTAATGAAGTGATCCCTTTTGCATTTTGGCAAGATTTAAAATCTGAACAGTTACTTGCTGAAAATGCCCCAGTACCGATGTAATGAGCGTAATTATGAAATCAACATCTAGCTCAAAAATAGAAAAAGTAGATAGCCATCAACACTTTTGGCAATTAAGCCGAGGAGACTATAACTGGCTAACTTCTGACTTTACTTGTCTCTATAAAGATCATTTGCCTGAATTACTAGCTCCAGCATTAGAGTTATATGGCATAACGAGCACAATTGTGGTTCAAGCTGCAGATTCAATAGATGAGACATACTTCTTGCTCGAACTAGCTAATAAAACTGATTTCATAGCAGGTGTCGTCGGTTGGGTTGATTTTCAAACCAACGATGTCATTTCTCATTTAGCGTCATTAAGTAAAAATCCCTATTTCAAAGGTATTCGTCCAATGTTGCAAGATATTGACGACCCTGACTGGATACTCAATGACGATTTTGCTGCTATTTTTGATTTTTTAGCAAACAACAGCCTTACATTTGATGCACTCATACTTGAGATACATCTTGAGCAGATAACATCAATTGCAAAGCGCTATCCACAATTAAATATTGTAGTTAACCATCTTGCTAAACCTGACTTAACAAAACCTATGTCAACAAAATGGCAACGCCAGTTAACCTGCTTAGCAGAGTTAGAAAATGTTTCTATTAAGTTTTCAGGACTAATGACACAAGCTGCAACAGATTGTGTTGATGTTGCTATTTATCGTCAATATTTTCAGCTCATTTATCAATTGTTTGGTCCGAAAAGAATTCTTTGGGGAAGTGATTGGCCTGTTGTCAACATGAATGGCAGTTATGCTCTGTGGCATGACATTAGTCAGGCATTGATCAATGAATTGCCTAAAGCAGAACAGCAGTTGATATGGTCAGAAAATGCGCGAAATTTTTATAAGTTACTCTAATCACACCTTTTAAGGACACATTATGAATCAGCAAAGCTCAAAAAAAATTGCCTTAGTAACAGGAGGTGGTAGCGGAATAGGTCGAAGTATCTGTTTACGTTTAGCAAAACGGAATATGCATATTCTTGTTGTTGATTTAAATATCGATGCTGCAAACACAGTGATGCAAGAAATAAATGAAAACGGTGGATCTGCACAAGCATTTGCAGTGGATGTAGCGAACCATCAACAAGTAGCTGAGTTGTTTGCAACTATAAAAAAACACTATGCCATTGATATTCTGATAAACAATGCAGGTATAGCCCACATTGGCAATATCGAAAATACCACAGAGTCAGACTTAGACAGACTCTACAACATCAATGTTAAAGGTGTTTATAACTGTATGCATGCAGCCATTGCAAGCATGAAAGAAAAACAGAGCGGCGTCATCATTAATCTAGCATCTGTTGCTTCATCCGTAGGAATTGCCGATAGGTTTGCCTATTCAATGACTAAAGGTGCCGTTTTAACCATGACCTACTCTGTAGCAAAAGATTATTTATCATACGGTATTCGTTGTAACTGTATTGCCCCTGGTCGTGTTCATACCCCTTTTGTTGATAACTTTTTAGCACAAAGCTACCCAGATAATCAGGCTGAGATGTTTGAAAAGCTCTCAAAAAGCCAACCTATTGGTCGCATGGGTAAACCTGAAGAAATCGCAGGACTTGTTGATTACTTATGCTCAGACGACGCTGCATTTATAACTGGCAGTAATTTCCCGATTGATGGCGGTTTCGTCACACTTAATAATTAACTGAAGTAAAGAGAATCATTATGAAACTACTCAGATATGGCCCTGAAGGCCAAGAAAAACCCGGTATTATAGATGGTGACGGTAAAATTCGTTGCTTAAGTGGCATTATTAATGATGTTAATGGAGCCGCTCTTTCAGTTGAGAGCCTAGAAAAAATAAAACGCTTAGACCTTACATCACTGCCTATTGTAGATGAGTCAGTAAGAATCGGCGCATGCGTTGCTAACGTTGGTAAGTTCATTTGCATTGGTTTGAACTACGCAGATCATGCTGCAGAATCTGGCATGGCAATCCCAAATGAGCCTGAAGTATTCAGTAAAGCCACCAGCGCCATCAGTGGACCTAACGATAATATTATCAAACCTAAAAACAGCGAAAAATTAGACTGGGAAGTTGAACTTGCCATCGTCATTGGTAAGCACGCCTCCTATGTCAATGTTGAAAATGCCAATGACTACATAGCTGGTTATTGTGTTTGTAATGATGTATCTGAGCGTAACTTTCAACTAGAGCGTGGCTGCCAATGGGATAAGGGTAAAGGCTGTGACACATTTGGTCCACTTGGTCCTTGGCTAGTAACCAAAGATGAGATTGCTGATCCACTTAATTTAGATATGTGGTTAAAAGTAAACGATACCCAATTCCAAAATGGTAATACTAAAACCATGGTATTTGATCCTGCGTTTATTGTTAGCTATCTCAGCCAATTTATGAGCCTACAACCAGGCGATGTTATCTCTACAGGCACTCCACCGGGAGTTGGTTTAGGGCAAACTCCGCCAATTTATTTGAACGATGGTGATGTTGTAACCCTAGGCATTGAAGGCTTAGGTGTACAACAGCAACGGGTCGTTGATTATAAGAAATTACACTAAGTAATAAATCCCAAATTACATTTGATCAGGACCAAAATCCGATAGAGCGACAGCCTATCGGATTTTTATTTAATACCAATCCGAAATATTACTTAATTATTATCAGAGATAAAAAATCTAACTGGCTAGTTTCAAACCAATAATGCCAAGCGCAATCAGCAGTAAGCTGGCTATTTTTAATAGACTCACGCCTTCAGATAATAGCGTCATGCCAATAATTGCTGAGCCAATTACGCCGATACCTACCCAAACGGCATAAGCCAAACTAAGTGGTAATGATTTAAGCGCCACACTTAAGCAATAAAAGCTCGCAGCCATAGTTAAAATTGTAAAGAATGAGATGAGTGGTTTAGTAAAACCGTTTGATTGTTTTAGGCCATAAGCCCAAGCGACTTCAAGTAAGCCGGCAGTAATAAGTAAGATCCAATTCATGGTCGACCTCTTTATGGGGTCGTCCCCGAATTAAAATCACAACTTTAAGGTCGTCCTTAAAGCGGTGTAACACTTCGCCACACCCGACGAAATTTACTATGTTGCGAATACCCTGTCAACGATATGAATTAGATTTAAGCCACAGCTTAGAGGTATATTGTTCAAGTGATTAGGTTGTATATTTACAGCAAAAGACTAAGCTATATGTAAATAACAAAACTTAAATACTATATGAAACTGTTTGCAGCGTTATTTTTATTTTTTTCATATCAAGCTATTGCTAACCTTACTCCTGTTACTTATGAAATGGATGGCGAATTTATTACAGAGCAAGCGGTACGCTTTAATGGCGGGTACGGTTATAACCTAGATGCCAAACACGTTCTAAAGCTCGTTACCCTCGATTGGCCCCCTTATATAGATGAAAACTTATGTAATAAAGGTTGGCTTTTCCAATTTACGGTCAGTGCTCTTCTTGAAAAAGGCTACGGCGTTCATATTAGTTTTTACCCTTGGGCTCGTGCAGTTAGAGAAGCTGAATTAGGCCGAGCCGATATTCTCTTTCCTGAGTACTTCATTGAAGGTAATGTGATTTCTGATAACTTTTTAGATAAAACCCGAAACGATTTACTCGCTTTAAGTCATGCAATCCCGGGAGGAGATCTATCTTTCGTGGCGTTAAAAGGAAACCAAATCCCTTTCAATGGTGACTTAAACTCAGTAAAAGACCTGCCTATTGGAGTGGTACGCTCATATAAAAACACCAAAGAATTAGATGCCATGATCGATAACAAAGAAATCGATACAATCGTGGCAAATAATGAGTATCAATTAATACACCTCTTATTAAGTAATCGTGTAAGCCTCATTGTGGCAGATCTTGAAGTGTTAAAAGCCAGCGTTCATAAATCTGAGTTATCAATTAAGGGTAAGCGACAAATATTAGAATCACTGGTCGCACTAGAACCAAAACTTGAATACAAAGCACTTTATTACTCTGTCAGTAAATCAACACCGCATTGGCAAAAAGTTTTACAAGATTTGAATGATGAAATAGAAATGATGCAACAAAGCGGCAAGTTTGATGAGTTTATTGAAGGCATGAAACAACAGTGCTACGGATTAGAAAAAGCGACGTAACCGCCGCTTTATTTTGATCATATCAGTATAATATAGATTACTACTCAGGCACTCTAACCCAGCCTTCCATTAACACGCGCGCACTTCGGCTCATACTTGCTTTTGTGACTTGCCATTTATCATCAACAAGCGTTGCAGCGGCACCCACTTTTAAAGTACCAGAAGGATGACCAAAGTTTACCTCCTGACGCTCGCCACCGCCTGCAGCAAGGTTAACCAAGGTGCCAGGAATAGCAGCTGCAGTACCTATTGCAACCGCAGCGGTGCCCATCATGGCATGGTGCAATTTACCCATCGACATAGCACGTACCACTAAATCAATATCAGTATCACTAACAACTTTTCCGCTTGATGCATGATACGTTTTAGCTGGTGCTACCCAAGCTACTTTTGGCGTATGTTGACGTGCTTTTGCTTCATCAATATGAGAAATTAGCCCCATTTTCAACGCTCCGTAGGCGCGAATCGTTTCTAACTTTTCAAGCGCAGATACATCACCGTTAATGGCTTCTTGCAGCTCTGTACCATCGTAGCCAACTTCACTGGCGTTAATGAAAACTGTCGGAATACCCGCATTGATCATCGTTGCAGACAACATACCAATACCCGGCACTTCTAGCTCATCGACTAAGTTACCTGTTGGGAATAAGGCCCCTTCTCCATCTGCAGGGTCCATAAATTCAAGTTTTACTTCAGCGGCAGGAAAGGTCACGCCATCAAGCTCAAAATCACCAGTTTCTTGTACTTCACCATTTGTAATTGGCACATGCACTATGATGGTTTTACTAATATTGACTTGCCATACTTTTACTTCGACAACGCCGTTTTCTGGAATTTTGTTGGCATCAACAAGGCCGTTCGACACAGCAAAGGCCCCGACTGCTGAAGTTAAATTGCCGCAATTACCACTCCAATCAACAAACGCTTTATCGATAGCCACTTGACCAAACAGATAATCGACATCGTGATCAGCTTTAGCGCTTTTCGATAAAATCACCGTTTTACTGGTGCTTGACGTTGCGCCGCCCATGCCATCAGTTTGTTTTTGATAAGGATCGGGGCTGCCAATTACACGCAATAACAGGTTATCGCGCGCCTCACCTGCCACTTGGGCAGGCTCAGGTAAATCAGTTAAGTTAAAGAACACCCCTTTACTGGTGCCGCCACGCATATAGGTCGCTGCCACCTTAATTTGTGGTTTAAACGCCATTGCTTAGTGCTCCTCAGATTCTAAGAAATCTTGCGCGAAACGTTGCAGCACACCACCCGCTGAATAAATTGACACTTCTTCAGCTGTATCTAAACGACACGTCATTGGTACTTCAACGGTTTCACCATTGGCACGGGTGATCACTAAAGTCAGGGTTGCACCTGGTGTTGGCTCACCTTTCACACTAAAGGTTTCACTGCCATCAATACCTAATGTAGTTCGCGTAGTACCGGCTTTAAATTCTAGCGGTAGTACGCCCATACCAATTAAGTTAGTGCGGTGAATACGCTCAAAGCCTTCCGCAGCAATCACTTCAACACCTGCAAGGCGTACACCTTTTGCAGCCCAGTCACGTGATGAGCCTTGACCATAATCGGCACCTGCCACAATGATAAGCGGTTGTTTACGCTGCATATAGGTTTCGATTGCTTCCCACATACGTGTCACTTTGCCTTCTGGTTCAATACGAGCGTATGAACCTTGCTTCACTTCACCATTTTCTTTAACCATTTCATTCAATAACTTAGGGTTAGCGAATGTTGCACGTTGTGCAGTTAAATGGTCGCCTCGGTGCGTAGCATACGAGTTAAAATCTTCTTCTGGGAGGCCCATTTTAGCTAAGTACTCGCCAGCTGCACTTGACGCTAAAATCGCATTTGAAGGCGATAAGTGGTCAGTAGTGATGTTGTCACCCAGTACAGCTAATGCACGCATATTACTAAGCGAACGTTCACCCGCTAATGCGCCTTCCCAATAAGGAGGACGGCGAATATAAGTACTTTGTGGACGCCATTGGTAAAGCGGATCGTTGTCTTCACCGTAATCAACACTTAAATCAAACATTGGCTCGTAAACCTTTTTAAATTGTTCAGGTTTAACACTTTGTTTAATCACTGCATCAATTTCTTCATCTGATGGCCATAAATCCATTAAGCGAATTTCGTTGCCTTGTTGATCGTACCCTAATACATCTTTTTCGATATCAAAGCGAATAGTACCAGCAATGGCATAAGCAACAACCAGTGGTGGTGAAGCTAAGAATGCTTGTTTAGCATAAGGGTGAATACGGCCATCAAAATTACGGTTACCCGAAAGTACAGCTGTTGCATATAAGTCACGGTCAATCACTTCTTGCTGAATCTTTGGATCAAGCGCACCACTCATGCCATTACAGGTCGTACATGCAAAGCCAACGATACCAAAGCCAAGTTGCTCGAGTTCAGGTAATAAATTTGCTTCTTCTAAGTAAGATTTAACCGCTTTAGAACCCGGTGCCAGTGATGTTTTAACCCATGGCTTACGGGTTAACCCTTTAGCGTTAGCATTGCGCGCAAGTAAACCAGCAGCAATTACATTGCGTGGGTTACTGGTATTAGTACAACTTGTGATCGCTGCAATGATACAGGCGCCATCTGGCATTAAGCCTTCTTCATTTTCAACGATGCCAGTGATACCCGCTTTATCAAGGTCCTTTGTTGCAACACGGCGATGTGGATTCGATGGGCCCGCAATATTGCGACCAACTGATGACAGATCAAAGGTTAACACACGCTCATATTCTGCCGTTTTAAGGCTATCGCTCCAAAGACCGGTTTCTTTTGCGTAAGTTTCGACTAGTTTAACCTGCTCTTCTTCGCGACCTGTTAAGCGTAGGTAATCAAGTGTGTTGTCATCAATGTAGAACATCGCAGCTGTTGCGCCAAACTCTGGCGTCATATTAGAAATAGTTGCTCTGTCACCCAAGGTAAGTGCATCGGCACCTTCACCATAAAATTCAAGGTAGGTCGACACAACTTTTTCATTGCGTAAAAACTCGGTGATCGCTAATACGATATCAGTTGCAGTAATACCCGGTTGTGGCTTGCCTTTGAGCTCGACACCCACAATATCTGGTAAACGCATGTAAGACGCTCGGCCAAGCATCACGCTTTCAGCTTCAAGACCACCTACACCGACTGCAATAACACCTAATGCATCGACCATAGGTGTGTGGCTATCTGTACCAACTAATGTATCTGGGAATGCCACGCCATCGCGGTTTTGGATCACCGGTGACATTTTCTCTAAATTGATTTGATGCATAATGCCGTTACCCGGCGGGATCACATCAATATTTTTAAATGCTGTTTTCGTCCAATTGATAAAATGAAAACGGTCATCATTACGACGATCTTCAATAGCACGGTTTTTTTCAAATGCACCAGG
The DNA here is from genome assembly GCF_051235485.1 of Pseudoalteromonas nanhaiensis. Classification (NCBI taxonomy): domain Bacteria; kingdom Pseudomonadati; phylum Pseudomonadota; class Gammaproteobacteria; order Alteromonadales; family Pseudoalteromonadaceae; genus Pseudoalteromonas; species Pseudoalteromonas nanhaiensis. Next base: position 89,687 of record NZ_JBPNYQ010000002.1, read on the forward strand.
TTCAAAACCTGCGTGTTCAACCGCTAATGAATGGTCAACAATTAACTGTGTTGGTACCACAGGGTTTACTTTTGCAGGATCGCCGCCTTTTGCAGCAATGGCATCACGTAGGCCTGCTAAATCAACCAACGCTGTTTGACCTAAGATATCGTGGCACACAACACGAGCAGGAAACCATGGAAAATCTAAATCACGCTTACGGTCAATCAATTGCGACAGCGCATCATTTAGCATTTCAGGTTCACAACGACGAACTAAGTTTTCGGCAAGTACTCGCGATGTATAAGGAAGTGTGGCATAGCTGCCCGGTTTAATTGCATCAACAGCAGCGCGAGTGTCAAAGTAATCTACTCCTGTGCCTGCTAATGGTTTTCTAAAATTTGTATTCATGATGATTCTACTTGTACTTGGTGACGGTGAACAAAGGTAGGCTGATTGTTTTTGTATTTATTTCGCCCCTTCATAAAGGGGCAGCTAAGCTACCCCTATCACTGATTTAATTAACGATTAACGCTCAGAAATTGGCGTATAGCTGCGCGCTTCTGGGCCCGTATAATCTGCACTTGGGCGAATAATACGGTTGTTAGCACGTTGCTCTTTCACGTGTGCTGTCCAACCTGTTACACGGCTCATTACGAAAATTGGCGTGAATAACTTAGTTGGAATACCCATGAAGTGATACGCAGATGCATGGAAGAAATCAGCATTACAGAATAATTTCTTTTCACGCCACATAACTTCTTCACAGCGAACAGACACTGGATAAAGAACATCGTCACCCACTTCTGCAGCCAGTTTTTCTGACCATTTTTTGATGATCACGTTTCGTGGATCTGATTCGCGGTAGATAGCGTGACCAAAGCCCATGATCTTGTCTTTACGCTCAAGCATACCCATTAGTGCATCTTCAGCTTGGTCTGCACTTGTGAAGCCTTCAATCATATCCATAGCCGCTTCGTTCGCACCACCATGTAATGGACCACGTAAGCTACCTATCGCACCCGTTACACAAGAGTGAATATCAGACAATGTTGATGCACACACACGCGCAGTAAATGTCGATGCATTAAACTCATGCTCAGCATAAAGAATTAAAGACACATTCATTACTTGCTCAAACAGTGCTGATGGTGCTTTGTCATGTAATAAACGTAAAAAGTGTGCACCTACCGAATCATCATCAGTTTCAGTGTCGATACGAACGCCGTCATGGCTAAAACGATACCAGTAACAAATAATGCTTGGGAATACGGCAACTAGGCGGTCAATCGCATCATTCGCTTGTGAGAAATCTTGCTCCATTTCTAGGTTACCTAGCATAGAACAACCGGTGCGCATTACATCCATTGGGTGTGCGTCTTTAGGGATATTTTCAAGCACTGTTTTTAGTGCTTCAGGTAAACCACGTAGTGATTTTAGCTTTGCTTTATATTCAGTAAGCTCAGATTCTGTTGGTAATTCACCACGCGACAGTAAAAAAGACACTTCTTCAAACTGCGCTTTATCTGCTAATTCACTAATATCATAACCACAATAAGTTAAACCTGAACCTGATTTACCTACTGTACACAGTGCTGTTTCACCTGCTACTTGACCACGTAAACCTGCGCCGCCTAATGCTTTATCTACCATGAGTGTTCTCCTTATATGTTGTCGTTATGATTTTTTAGCTGAGAAAAGGTTATCGAGTGTGTTTTCATATGAGTGGTAATCTAAAAACTCATATAATTCTGCACGTGTTTGCATGTTGTCTAATTGGCTTTGTTGTGAGCCTTCGTTAAGAATAGACGAATACACATTAAGCGCTGCTTTGTTCATGGCTCTAAATGCACTTAATGGATAAAGTACAATTTCAACACCAACTTCGCTTAACTGCTCTTTTGTATAGAGCGGTGTTTGACCAAATTCAGTGATATTCGCAAGAATTGGCACATTTAACGCTTTAGCAAACGCTTGGTAATCTGCTAAATCATGTACAGCTTCTGCAAAAATAGCGTCTGCGCCAGCTTCAACACATGCTGCGGCGCGATCAATCGCTGCATTTAAGCCTTCTTTTTGGAATGCGTCAGTACGCGCCATGATGTAAAAATCACTGTCAGTTTTGGCATCAACCGCTGCTTTAATACGGTCAACCATTTCATCTTTAGACACGATTTCTTTATTAGGACGGTGACCACAACGCTTTTGAGCTACTTGGTCTTCAATATGGAAGCCCGCAGCACCCGCTTTGGTCATTTCTTTAACGGTACGAGCAATATTAAATGCACCGCCCCAACCTGTGTCAGCATCTACAAGAAGCGGTAAGTCGGTAGCGCTGGTAATTCGACGAATATCTTCAAGTACGTTATCTAGGCTAGTCATACCTAAATCTGGCATGCCGTATGACGCGTTAGCAACACCCGCACCTGAGAGGTAAAGTGCTTGGTGACCTGTTTTTTCTGCCATCATTGCGCAGTACGCATTGACGGTGCCAACCACTTGCAATGGCTTGTTGTTGGCAATTGCCTGTTTGAACTTTAATCCTGCTGACATTGGATAACTCCTATCTTTGAACGGTTTCAGCTCTTTGGCTGACTCTATTTTTAAATCTAAATTGTGACTGTTTAACTACGGCGCTACTGATTTTTTGCTGCGAGTAAGTCAAACTTAGTCTGAATATTTGCCTGAGACGCGCTGATATGGCGTTTCATAAGCATTTCGGCTAATTCACCGTCATGGTTTTCAATGGCATTAATAATCGCCAAGTGTTCATCAAATGCTTTTGATACACGCGGCCCAACCATACCCATTTGTACTCGGTACATACGAATTAACTGGTACAACTCATTACATAAAAGATGAATTAAGTGTGCGTTTTTCGACCCCTTTATAATGCGATAATGAAAATCAAGGTCGCCCGCTTCTTGGTAGTATGATTCACCTTCTTTTACACGCTGTGTTTGTAAGTGCTGGTTCAATAACTGTTTTAAACCCTGCACTTCTTCAGGTTCCATGTTGTCGGCAGCTAACCGACAAGCGAGCCCCTCAAGGGCACTACGTACCTGATAGACTTCGATTAAACGCTCAGCGGTCAGTGCGACTACACGGCAACCAACATTGGCTTTACGCTCTACCAAATAACAGCTCTCTAAACGATTTAGCGCCTCGCGAAGGGTGGCACGGCTTACACCATAGCGTTTAGCAAGTTCTGGCTCAGAAATTTTGCTACCCTGCTCTATGGTGCCTTGTACAATTTCACGACGCATGTCGACAAACACTTGGTCTGATGCCGTTGTTATCGTGATATCGTTGTAGTTATCGTTGGCTTTTTGCTCTGTCATAAATAGGTCTATTTAAGTACTTAATTAAGATTGTCGACAATTTGTGAGTTCACTATGCGCCCTATCATCGAATGTGTCAACCTTGAGATCGGAAAAACAGACTAAAAAACCAGCAAAATGTCGACATAAAATGATATTTATCAAAAATAATGACTATAAAAGACATTTATATTGGCAATTTGTCGACACTTCAATATCGCTCGTAAAAAGCTAAAAATATCCCCTGACAGCGCTATAAATGGTATGATCCGCCTATTATTACGTGACGTGAGAGCCATTTAGTGGACGCTAATACATATATTCCAGATTCATTTATTGATGATGTAAAAAGCTACCTTCCTGAACATTTATCATTAGACGACTTTATTGCAGCCTGTCGTCGCCCACTTAGACGCTCAGTTCGCGTAAATACATTAAAAATGTCAGTCGATGAATTTCAGCGTCAATGCGCCAATAAAGGATGGGAGTTAACAGCAATTCCATGGTGCGAAGAAGGATTCTGGTTAACACGTCCAAGTGAGGAAGAAAAAGCCCTTGCCATCGGAAATACCGATTTACACTTAAGTGGTGCTATGTATGTGCAAGAAGCCAGTTCAATGCTGCCGCCGGTGGCACTGAGAGCCGAGGTTGAGCAAAGCAATACGGTATTAGATATGGCATCGGCACCAGGTTCAAAAACATCACAAATCGCTGCCATGATGGATAATAGTGGCGTGTTAGTTGCCAATGAATTGTCATCGTCTCGCTTAAAAGTATTGGCAGCAACCCTCAAACGTATGGGGGTTGGTAACTGTGCGTTATCACATTTTGATGGTGTGATCTTTGGAGATTACATGTATGAGTGCTTCGACAGTATTTTGCTAGACGCCCCGTGCTCAGGTGAAGGCACGGTTCGTAAAGATGCAGACGCCCTAAAGAATTGGTCAATCGAATCTAATATTGACATTGCTGCTGTGCAAAAAGCACTCATCAAAAGTGCCTTTTATGCCCTAAAACCCGGCGGCACATTAGTTTATTCGACCTGTACTTTAACACCCCTTGAAAACCAACAAGTGTGCGAATACCTATTAGCTGAGTTCCCTGATTGCATCGAAGTACAATCACTCGATAGCCTGTTCGATGGCGCAGATAAAGCGACAACCAGCGAAGGTTATTTGCACGTTTGGCCGCAAACTTACGATAGTGAAGGTTTCTTCATCGCTAAATTTAAGAAAATAGCGTCAAGCGATAACCCCAATCAAAAAGTTAAGAAAGGCGCATTTCCGTTTGCTGAGTTTGATAAAAAGCAAAGCCAAGCGTTTATGCAAACAATTAAAAAACAGTTCGGTCTAAAATCACTAAAAGGCACTTTAATGCAGCGTGATAAAGAGCTTTGGTTGTTTCGTGATGGCTTTGATGAACTGCAAGATAAAATTAAATACTCACGTTTAGGTATTCAACTTGGTGTAATTCACAAAGGTGGGGTTCGCTTAGCGCATGAATTTGCCACCGTATTTGGCCAAGATTGCGATAAAAATACCTTTGAGATGTCTGCTTGCCAAGCAAACGATTACTTTAACGGTAAAGATATTCGGCTCGAAAAACCAACTCAAGATAATGGTGAAGTAGTGTTAATGTTATGTGGCTGTCCTGTAGGCCTTGGTAAGTGGCAAAAGAATAAAATTAAGAACTCATTACCACGTGATTTAGTACAAAATGCCCAGTTGATAACTTGGGTATAAGTTGCGCATAAGGCTTGTATAAAGTAGGCACCTTTTTAGGTAAAAAGCCGTAACAGGCTGATTTTAAACTAGTATAAAATTTGTACATTTACCGTGCAATTTCCTGCTAATTAACTACACTTAAAAGTACTTTCTACTTCTCCCTACTGAATTTAGAAGGTGTTTTTTTATAGTTAGCGCAGGCTCGCACGAGCCACCCCTAAGCCCAGAACAATGCGGATTCGTTCTGGGCGTTTTTTTATTCTGAGTATTCGATTAATGTGTGTTTAAATCGAATTCTGTAATTTGGTTGTCAGCATGAATTAGTTCATATTTTGCGAGCAAACCATCATTGAGTTCTATCAAACTGATAGCTGCATTACTAACCAAATACTTTTGCCCTTCCCCCATGGTTTGGTGTTTATCAACTTCCATCTGCCAACGTTTAGTAAAAAAGTTAAGTGGGCTTTTTGGGGCATATAAAATCGAATCTAGCTTATCGAGTACATTAATGAGCTTGCGAGGAAACTCATTTTTAATACCACTGGCGGTTAACTGCCAAATACGATTTTTATGTTTGCCAAAGCGCTTTTGCACTGAAAAACAAAATGAATAATGTACATCACCAGAGAGTATCAAGGTTTCTTTTGGTGTATCTTCACGACGGAAAGTATCAAGTAGCTTTTTAGCGGAACCTTCGTGGGCCATCCAGTTTTCAACATCAACAAGCAAAGGTTGCCCACAAAAATTAAAAATAGCTTGGATTGCTTCAATTGATTTAACACCAAACACCGGTGCTGGAGATACAATAATCACTTTATCGTGAGACAATAAGCTTTCTTCTAATTCTGTTAGCCTCTCCCAATCAAGTAAGCCAGATGGTTCATTGAAGTTTTGTTCATTACGCCAGCGATGGGTTCGGGTATCGAGCACCACAACTTTGGGTATGGTATTAAGCTCATAATGCCAATGGTTAAAATTGAGTATTAGCCTATCAAAGTCTTTAAAATGCCAACTCTGCTTCTTTAAACTCTGCTTAAAACTTGGCAATAAAGACAACGAGTTAGCGCCCGCATCATTACCAATCCCTTGCATTAACCAATAACTAATCAGGCCATTATTTACTATGCGTCGGCTAGCTGGGTGCTGATAAATAGCCTGCTCCCATCCTGCGGTTAAGTTCCAATCATCGGTGACATCATGATCATCAAACATCATCAATGTCGATACATTGGCAAATAATCTTTCGACACTACTAAGGCCTTTTGCGAAACCAAGTAAAGCGTCTTTTTCAAGTTTGAATAAATTAGCGTATTTAGGAGCTAATGCTGGGCATTCAATTGTTTCAAACTCGATTAACTGCCAAGTAACAGGGCTAAAGTTTAGTAAATAAAGCGCTATAAATTCTTGAAAATGAATTAAGTGGTTTTCAGCTTTTAAACTTGAGAAGTGCGGCTCATCTTTTTTGAGCCAATAACCAACACCAAATTTACTGCGTTTTTGCCAAGGCACTTTAGGTAAGTGTAAATGGCGCTTATAAAGTTGTTGTTCAAACCCTGCTGGTAAATCTAAATCAAGTTCGGGCTCTACAAACACACCAAATAAACTAATCACTTTTTCAATCGCGAGCAGCATAGGCCCTGCGACATCATCTGCATATATTTGATCGCCAGATAACAATAATAAGTCAGCACCTGCATTAAGAGATTGACGCTGGTCATTTTGCCATTTGTCAGCAGCAACGAGACTATCTTTTGCTGGGTGATGAGGGTTACGACAGGAACCATGAAGAATTCTATCGAGCCTATTGGGGATCACAAATGCAGGAGATTCAGCTCGCTCGTAACAATAAGACGACAAATCAATGCTTTTATCTTCATCATGTAACGAATAATAGATCAGTGAATCTACTGTAAACTGGCCACTGACTGGCATGACATTGATGAAATTTAAGTAAAGATGTTGCCCTAATTGAATTGACTCTAAGTTAGAGTAAGTATCAACACCTTTAAACTCAATTCGGTATTGGCAAGGCACAGTTGTAACAAATTGAAAGCACACTCGCCCTGCATCTGCTCGGCGTACCATTGGCCCCATTACTAACTGAGGTAAATTTGATACGCCTTGCACCACTACGCCCTTTTAGCTTGATTGAACAACGAGTAAAAGTTGTTAGTTGTTGCTTCGGCTAACTCGTTAAAAGTAAGTCCTTTTAACTCAGCGATGTAGTAAGCTACATCTTCAACGTAGGCTGGTTGATTTGTTTTACCACGATAAGGAACAGGCGCTAAATAGGGTGAGTCTGTTTCAATTAATAAGCGATCAAGCGGGATTTGCTTTACAACATCTTTTAGCTCAACGGCATTTTTAAACGTAACGATACCCGAAATCGAGATATAAAAGCCCATATCAATGGCTTTTTTGGCCATTTCCCAGTTTTCTGTAAAGCAGTGTAATACACCACCACAATTCTCTGCATTATGCGCACGCATTAGATTAATGGTGTCTTCTCTGGCATCACGAGTATGAATAATTAGCGGCTTATTGAGCTCATTAGCAACCTCTATATGACCAACAAAACTTTCTTGCTGAACTATATGGGTGTCTTTTGAGTAATAGTAATCTAGACCGGTTTCACCTATCGCAACCACTTTATCGTGGCTAGCAAGTGAAATAAGTTTTTGCTTATCGAGCGCGTCTTTTTGATCAAGTGGGTGAACGCCGCATGATGCAGAAACATCTGGATAGTGTTTGATTTTATCCAGCATCGTTGGGAATTGATCTAAAGTGACACTCACGCACAAAAAATGTTCAACTTTCTTTGCGCGAGCATTTTCAAGTACTTGGTCTAAATTAAGGTCGAGTTTATCGAAATCGAGCCTGTCTAAATGGCAATGAGAATCTACAATCATGGTACTACTTTTATTACATGGTATAGGTCGGGTTGCCAGAGTTTAACATAGTACCCAAAAGTTTTTCGATCTTCGCATTCAAATTCGTTTTGTCATCAATAAAATTTACACCGATACCCGGTGGATTTGAACTTTGAGCACCTTGCGGGGTGATCCAAGCAACTTTACCTGTCACTACATCGTCTTCCAATGCATCAGGTAAAGTAACTTTTAATGCAAGTGAATGGCCCATTTCAAAACGCATATTAGTGCGAACAAATAAACCACCATTTTTTAAGTACGGCATGTAACAGCGATATAATTCTTCTAAGTCTTCAATATCTACTAATAATTCTTGCACGATGTATCCTAATTTTGGCTTTCACGTAATGAAAACGCTAACTTCGAAATGGCCAGCGACATATTTAAACCTAGCACATGCGAGCTATTATACAGAAATTCTGCTATGGCTTGTTGCGCTTTTTGGTAGCTGAAAAAATCCATCCCTAATACTAATTTTTCCTTTAAATGTTCTGTTAAAAACAAAACAAATACATTAATCAAGGTGCTATCTTTGCTAAGGATCTCGACTAAAGCACTGAAATTATCGCTGTCTTTTAACTCAGTTGCAAATTTATAGAGGGAATCTATTGAGTCTAATTGCTTTTCATTATACCAATGCTCAATAAGCATTGGCTGCTCTACAAATAGTTCTAACCAAGAATAATGAGGTATATTAAATTCACCCAACCATTTTTTAGCTAAGCTAGGATTTACCTTTACCTCATGAACTGCACAGCGGCTTAAAATTGTGGCTGGCAATAAAGCCAGTTGTTCACAGGTTAAAAGCAGGTATCGATTTAAACTGGGTTCTTCAAGAGTTTTCAACAAGGCATTTGCAGCTGCGGTAGTCATTTTATGACTGTGTTCAAGTACCACCACTTTATTACCATTTTGAGCTGATGAATGATTAATAAAATCTGTAATTTCACGCACTTCATCAACACCAATAGTTTGGCCTTCAGCCTTTACAACGCGCTTATCGGGATGTGTGTTTGCTCGGTTTAATTGACAGCTTTTACATTTTCCACAGGCAATTAGGTTGTTGGCATTAGAGCACAGTAACGCATCAGCTAACATATCAACTAGCTCACGTTTTCCTACACCGATATCGCCATTAAATAACTGTGCATGATGGAAGCGTTGCTGCGAATAGCTTTGAGCTAATTGCTGATATAAAGGTTCAAGCCATGGCAAAGGCATGCTAATTTACACCTTTAAAGAATTCATCAAGCACACTGGTAATAGCTGCATGCACTTCAGGCATGGTTTGATTAGCATCTACTGCTTTGATGCTGTTGTCAGTGCTTGCAATTTCAAGATAACGTTCTCGAGTGCGCTCAAAAAAGCCTAAAGCTTCTTGCTCTATACGGTCTAGTTCACCACGTCCTTTTGCACGTTCAAGACCCACTGCAGGTTCAATATCTAAATATATCGTTAAGTCTGGTTTTAAACCCTTTAGCACCATATCAGCTAAAAAAGAAAGTTGCTCTTGTGCAATCCCACGACCCCCCCCCTGATACGCTTGCGATGAAAGATCATGACGATCACCTAACACCCAAGTGCCCTTATTAAGTGCTGGAGCAATGACATTAGCAACCAATTGCGAACGTGCCGCATACATAATTAACAGCTCAGTTTCAGAAGTGACTGTTTCTTGATGAGCCTGTTTTACGATACTACGTAGTTCTTCTGCCATGGGTGTTCCGCCTGGCTCACGTACATTGATAAATTCGATCTGCTTATTTTCTAAATAAGCTTGGCACACGGCAATTGCCGTTGATTTTCCAGCCCCTTCAAGGCCTTCAATCACTATAAATTTCGCTGTCATATGACTCTATTCTGGTTGTTAATTCAATTGATACTGTTTAACTGCGCGATTATGTTCTTGTAACGTTTTCGAAAATTGATGGCTGCCATCTCCCTTCGAGACAAAATACACGTACTCAGACTCAGGCGGATTAACTGCCGCAAGTAGCGCTGCTTTCGATGGCATGGCTATTGGTGTTGGCGGTAAGCCTTTTATTTTATATGTATTATACGGTGTATACGTTGTTAAATCTTTGCGCTTAATATCACCATCAAAATCCGCACCTATACCATAGATAACTGTCGGATCGGTTTGCAAACGCATATTGGTTTTTAAACGATTAGTAAATACCGCCGAAATTAATGGTCGCTCAGAAGCAAGGCCGGTTTCTTTTTCAATAATCGACGCAAGAATTAAAGCTTCATAGGGTGAGTTTAAAACTAAATCTGGCGCTCTTTTTTGCCATGCAGCCTCTAATTCTTGCTGCATTTTGCTGTATGCGCGTTTTAATAAGCCACTGGCGCTATCTTCACTATGGTAATGATAGGTGTCTGGGAACAACCAGCCTTCTAAATTTTCTTGCGTGTTGCTAATCTGAGTCGCTAAATTTTCTGGATCTAAATCTTGTGTTAAATGAGGTTGTTTTGCTATGTTTGCCACCACTTCACGAAGAGGTTGCCCTTCAATAATAGTGAAACTAAAGCTTACTTGTGCACCTTCATTGATACGGCGAATATTATCAATCACAGTGCTTGTATCAAGTTCATACAGACCCGCTTTTAAATCAGTAAGAGTCGGATCTAATTTAGCGAGTACCTGAAATTTAAAGCAGCTATCAACCCATTGTTTTGCTTGCCATGCTTGGCAGAGTTGATTAAAGCCAGTGCCGCGCTCTACTTTGAATAAAGTACTTTTTTCAACTTTTAACGGCATTTTTAGTGCTGATTGAAGCTGTTGATAGCCAATACCACAACATAGCAATGCTAATAACAGCACGCTAACAATGACTTTTATCACGTATTCTCCTTGGCAAACTGCGCCGCTAATAGCGCGTTACTGCGTACAATATTAAACTGTGTATCAGCAATGCTTGTAACCGGAACCACACCCATTAAACTGTTGCACATAAATACGGCATCCATAGCTAGCAACTCATCCAGTTGGATTGCTTTAAACTCAATGGCTAACTTACCACATAAAGCGTTTAGATAAACCCCTGTAATACCGCAGCCATCTAACTTGGGTGAAACGATTTTACCGTTTTTAATGGCGAATATATTTGCAGCTGAGCACTCAATCACATTATTTTTATAGTCAAGCACCACAACGTCATCACATTCAACAGTATGCATGTGCTTTTTTATAAGTACTTGCTCTAAACGATTTAGGGTTTTTAGTCCAGCAAGTAACGGTTGGTATGCAAGTCTCACGTCACTTATTGCTAATTTAACACCCTGCTGTTGCCAGGATTGATAGTGTGAAACCGCAGGTAATACAGTGATAAGTACTTGGATATTGGGCGTATCTGGTAAACCATAACCACGACCACCTGCGCCACGAGTGACGACTATTTTTAAAATACCCGTTTGTGTATCACTAATTGCTTGGTTAACTTCACACTCAATTGCGCTTAAATCTAATTCGGGGAAAAATAGCCTTTGCGCGCATTCTTCTAAACGCGCTTTATGTAAATCCCAGTGTTCAACCTCTGAGTCCACCACTGAGGCAGTCGTGAAAAAGCCATCACCGTAATTTAAGCCACGATCTTGTGTGCTTATTGTGGTGTCTGGTGTGATTATTTTTATTGTTTGTTTTAATTTACTCATACAAAAAAGCCCAGTTAAACAACTGGGCTCTTCTTTTAGTCCGTTGTTAAAAAGAATTATACCTTTTTAAACAGCAACGAGCCATTAGTACCACCAAAACCAAATGAATTACATAGTGCGTAATCCAATTTAGCGTCACGTGCAGTGTGCGGTACATAATCTAAATCACAACCTTCATCAGGGTTATCAAGGTTAATTGTAGGGCTTACTTTCTGGTCAACAAGTGACAAGATAGTAATAATTGACTCTACTGAGCCTGCTGCACCTAACAAGTGGCCCATCATTGATTTAGATGAACTTACCATCACATCTTTCGCTGCATCACCAAAAATAGTTTTAACGGCTGATGTTTCGGCTTTATCGCCTGCATTAGTCGATGTACCGTGAGCATTAATGTAACCAACTTGGTCTGCATTAACTTGTGCATCGTTTAATGCATTTTCCATTGCCAGTGCTGCGCCTGCACCGTCTTCAGGTGGAGAAGTCATGTGATATGCATCACCACTCATACCAAAACCTACCAGTTCAGCGTAGATTTTCGCACCACGTGCTTTTGCATGCTCATATTCTTCAAGTACGATAACACCGGCACCATCAGCAAGAACAAAACCGTCACGGTCTTTATCCCAAGGGCGTGATGCTGCTTGTGGATCGTCGTTACGTGTTGATAGTGCACGTGCCGCATTAAAACCACCCATACCAATTGGTGTAGAGGCTTTTTCTGCACCACCGGCTACCATTGCGTCTGCATCACCGTATGCAATCATACGCGCAGCATGACCAATGTTATGTAAGCCTGTTGTACATGCCGTAACAATTGAAATGTTTGGGCCACGTAAACCATGCATAATCGATAAATGGCCCGAGATCATATTGATAATAGTCGAAGGCACATAAAATGGTGAAAGCTTACGCGGACCACTATTTAGTAGTTTAATGTGGTTTTCTTCGATTAACGTCAAACCACCAATGCCAGAACCCACTGCAACACCAACGCGCGTGGCGTTTTGTTCAGTGATCTCTAGACCAGAATCTTGTAGTGCTTGTACACCCGCTGCAATGCCATATTGAATAAACAAATCCATTTTCTTTGCATCTTTCGGTGACATGTAAGCTGATGCATCAAAGTCATTCAGCAAACCTGCGAATTTGGTGCCGAAACTTGAGGTATCGAAATGTGTGATAGTTTGAATACCACTTTTACCGTTTAACAAACCTTGCCAAGTAGATTCAACATCATTACCTAGCGGTGTCAACATTCCTAAGCCAGTTACGACGACTCGACGTTTAGCCACGGGTTGCCTCCAATAAGGAAATTATTTTAGGTAGGTGTAAACCAAATTATACCAATAACGTTATATCGCGTCATTTGAAGAAAAAGCTAAATTGGTAATATGGCAAAAGTTTCATTGTTAGTGATTTTGAATCAGAAACTTCCACTACATTGTTGCTAGGCTTCACCTTCATAATTAGCAATTTTTACTGCTAATTGGTAATAATTAGTATCATTCTATAGATAGACTAAGGGCAGCTAAACGCTGCCCTTAAAAATCAAAATGCGTAAAATTACTCAGCGTGAGCTGTAACGTAATCGATTGCAGCTTGAACTGTAGTGATCTTTTCAGCTTCTTCGTCTGGGATCTCAGTGTCGAACTCTTCTTCAAGAGCCATTACTAGTTCTACAGTGTCAAGTGAGTCAGCACCTAAGTCGTCAACGAAAGAAGCTTCATGTTTTACTTCTTCTTCTTTAACACCTAGTTGCTCAATGATAATTTTCTTTACGCGTTCTTGGATGTCGCTCATTCTTCTTTCCTTTATTAAAAACGCCAATGCGTTATTTTCAGATTGCGGCGTAGTTTACGCCGCATAATTCTGTGATTCAAGGATTTGCTGATAATTACTTATCTGGTCAAACCTCTTGATTGGTATTTGTTCATTTATCGCTTATTTTCATAGCGAATTCAAGTATGTTTAAAGCAAGATCACAAAAAATTCAACAATTTTCGATAATCTTTCGTTAGCAAATTTTTGCCAACTTTCATTAAACCATGTACATCGCGCCATTTACGTGCAATGTTTCGCCTGATACATACGCAGCAGCGTCAGATGCTAAATAACACACTGCAGCAGCAATTTCTTCAGGTTGACCTAAACGACCAGCAGGTACATTTGCAAGCGTAGCTGCTTTTTGCTCATCAGTCAGCTCATCTGTCATGTCCGTTTGGATAAAACCAGGCGCTACTACATTAACTGTAATACCACGTGAGGCAACTTCGCGTGCTAATGACTTAGTAAAACCAATAACACCCGCTTTCGCCGCGGCGTAGTTTGCCTGACCCGCGTTACCCATAGTGCCCACTACAGAACCAATATTAATGATACGGCCATTTTTCTTTTTCATCATAGGGCGTAATACAGCCTTTGATAAACGGAAAATTGAGCTTAAGTTAGTGTCGATGATGTCATCCCACTCACCGTCTTTCATACGCATTAATAAGTTATCACGGGTGATACCCGCATTGTTAACTAATACGTCAATATCACCTAAATCAGCCTTAATTGCAGCAAGTGTTGCCTCAATCGACTCAGGATCGGTTACGTTAAGAGCATAACCTTTACCGTTGTCACCTAAGTATTCACTGATTTTAGCAGCACCTGATTCGCTTGTTGCAGTACCCGCTACTTTTGCACCTTGTGCAACTAACGTGTTTGCAATTGCTTTACCAATACCACGGCTTGCACCAGTGATTAGGACAACCTTGCCCTCAAGAGAAAATAAATTTGTCATTCTATTCCTACTTATTTCGCTTCATCAATCGTAGCTTGCGTATTAACCGCAGCGCATACCATTGCTTTATCAATTCGTTTCGCAAGACCCGTTAAAACTTTACCAGGGCCAAACTCATAGCTTTGTGTAATACCTTGTGCAACCAATGCTTGTACTGTTTCAGTCCAGCGTACTGGGCTGTATAGTTGACGTACTAATGCATCTTTAATTGCTTCGCTTGATTGCTCAGCTTTTACATCAACGTTGTTGATTACATCACACTTAGGTGTATTAAATGTTAAAGCAGCTAAATCAGCAGCTAATTTTTCAGCGGCTGGTTTCATTAGTTCACAGTGAGACGGTACGCTAACTGCAAGTGGTAAAGCACGTTTAGCGCCGGCTTCTTTACATGCTTCTGATGCACGCTCAACCGCCGCTTTGTGACCTGCAATTACAACTTGACCTGGAGAGTTGTAGTTTACTGGTGAAACAACGTCACCATTTGCTGACGCTTCACACGCTGCTTTGATTTCGTCGTCACCTAAGCCGATGATTGCAGCCATAGAACCAACACCCGCAGGTACTGCTTCTTGCATGTATAAACCACGGTTCTCAACAAGTTTAACGGCTTCGCTTAAGCTTACAACGCCAGCACAAACAAGCGCTGAATATTCGCCTAAACTATGACCAGCCATAACAACATCGGCTTCAGGGTTTGCGTCTAACCATTGACGGTAAATAGCAACACTGGCAGTAAGAAGTGCTGGTTGTGTACGATGGGTTTGATTTAATTCTTCTTCTGGACCATTAAGTACAAGTGCAGCGAGATCATAGCCAAGTGCTTCAGATGCTTCAGCGAATGTTGCTTTAGCAATTTGTGAATCAGCTAATAGTTCAGATAACATGCCCACAGCTTGTGAGCCTTGACCTGGAAATACGAGTGCAATTTTATGTGCCATACTTTGCTCTTATAATTAAACAAAAAAATATTCATCAGTAGGCAGCATAACAAGTTTTAACTATGCTGCACTAATTTGTTGTTGGATGTGTTTGCTCAAAAATCGCAGCGATTTTTTCAGGGAGTTGGCGTTCGACTTCCCGCGCGGCTTCATCAATAGCAGCATGAAACGCCTTCGCAGAGGCATTACCATGGCTTTTAACAACAATACCGCGCAATCCTACCAGACTTGCGCCGTTATACTGGTCGGGGTTCACCCGCTTGTAGAGTTTTTTTATCACTGGACGTAATAAAAATGCTAAACACTTGTATAAGAAATGTTTGTGTAAGGCTTTGGTGAGTTTATGCATGATGAGTTTGGCAATACCCTCACAGGTTTTTAATGCCACATTACCTACAAATCCTTCGCAAACTATAACATCGGCTTTGCCACTGAAAATATCACTACCTTCACTATAACCTGTGTAATTAAGATATTTACACTGCTGCATTAACTGTGCAGCCTGTTTTATTCCTTCGTGCCCTTTTATGTCTTCAGAGCCAATATTCAATAAACTAACTCTAGGATTTTCACAACCTAGAGCTTGCCCTGCTACCACAGACCCCATAATGCCAAATTGATAAAGTGTTTGTGCATCACAATGCACATTGGCACCTAAATCTAACAAATAGACAGGGTTTTTACGTTCAGTTGGAACAGCAGAAATTAATGCAGGGCGTTTTACGCCTGGAAGCATCTTTAATACATAATGCGCCATAAAAAATAATGCGCCCGTATTACCAGAGCTTACACATGCTTGCGCTTCACCCGATTTAACTAAATCAAGGGCAACTCGCATTGAAGAATCTTTTTTAGAACGAACTGCTAAAGCGGGTTCACACGCATTAGTAACGACTTCGCTACAATGACGAATAATTAAACGAGGGTGTGAAACAGAATCGAGTGCTTCGAGTTCTTTTAGAATAACCTGCTGATTACCACATAAGATGAGTCTTAAGTTGGTATTCGCATTAACTGCGTTTACTGCAGCGGGGATAGATGAACGGGGGCCGTAATCGCCCCCCATCATATCTAACGCTATGGTTAGATTGGTCAGCATATAGCAATCTCTTAGTTAGAAATTACTTTAACGCCTTTATAGTAACCGTCAGCAGTTACGTGGTGACGACGGTGAGTCTCACCAGAAACTTGATCTACAGTTAAAGTTGGACCACTGATCGCATCGTGTGAACGGCGCATGCCGCGTCTTGCACGAGACTTTTTGCTTTTTTGTACAGCCATTAGTCTTCTCCTAAGAATCTTTCTTAAGTTGTTTCAAAATATCAAATGGATTTGGTTTGTCATCTTTTGCTGCTAATTTACCAAAGCTGGCAGGCTCTGATGAATAACTGCACGAGGTTTCGTTGTGTGTAGGCACTATTGGAATAGCCAAAATCAATTCGTCTTCGATTAACTCAAATACGTTGATTTCACCGTTTTCGTCCAGTTCTACTTCATCGTAACCTGCAGGTAGATGATCTGACTCTGCATCCAAACCAACTGGCGAATACACAAAGTCTTGTTCCAAATCCAACCCTAATTCACCATTGCAGCGTTGACAAGTTACAGTTACATGTGTTGATAAGTTTCCACTTATTACCACTAAACCTTGCTCATCAATTTTGCAATGAATCTTTACCGCTATTTCACCTGCTTCTTCCTGCACAACTTGCTCTAAACGAGAAAGTTTTTCAAGCGGTACAATACCGTCATACGTTAAACGATGTTGTGCTGCTTTGCTGGGATGAAGAGTGATGGGAATTTTCACCTTTTGCATAGGGGCTGCATCATATAGATAGTTAGTAAGTTAGTCAAAGTAAAAAACCATTTTTAGCCGGTTTTTAACGATCTTCTGCTTTGTTTTCGGATTCAATGTGGCTTATCCTTGGCAAAATACAATTTTCATCCAGAATTTATTATGAAACCAACACTTATATTAGCGTCAAGCTCACCATTTAGACAGCAATTATTAACTAAATTCAATCTACCTTTTGAAAGTTTCTCTCCAGATATTGACGAAACTCCTTTTAAAGCTGAAACACCCGAGCAATTGGTAGCGCGTTTAAGTGAACAAAAAGCCCGTGAAGCAATAAAGCATTTTGATGAAGGTTTAGTCATAGGCTCTGATCAGGTTGCGGTATTCAGCAATACAATTTTAGGTAAGCCTCATACTAAAGAGAATGCTATTAAGCAACTATCGGCATTTAGTGGCCATACAGTGACATTTTTAACGGGTTTGAGTGTATTTGATATAAAAAGTGGTAAAGCAATTACCACTGTAGTGCCCTTTGATGTGACATTTAAAACACTCACATTTGAGCAAATTAATGCCTATTGTGATGCTGAACAACCATACAATTGTGCTGGAAGTTTCAAAAGTGAAGGGTTAGGTATTTGCCTATTTGAAAAACTCAGTGGCGATGACCCAAATACACTTATAGGCCTGCCACTGATCACATTAACTAAACTACTGGCTGAGTTTGGTGTTGATGTGTTGACGCTGCAAAGGGCGTAGTTAAAACCTGCAATAGTTGTTGGTATGAATCAACAACACATAACGGCGTATGTTTTTGTAACTGCGCCGGGCTATGAGCGCCAAAACTAACACCAATACAGGCAATACCTGCAGCGTTAGCCATTGCCATATCGAGTTGGCTATCGCCAATCATTACGGCATCACGTTTGGCTATGCCCTGCTCGTGCAAAATTTGCTCAAGCATATCCGGTGATGGCTTCGACTTAGCATCATCTGAGCATTTTACATTTACAAAGTACTGACCAAGACCTGACTCATTAAGTAATCTGTCGATGCCTTCACGCCCTTTACCGGTAGCCACAGCGAGTTGCATGCCAGCCTCGCTTAGCCGCTTTAACACAGTTTCTACATCTGCAAATAGCGGTGTAGGTGTTACATCCAACTCACGATACTGCGCTTTATAACCTGCCACTAGCTCATCGTTTAAATGTGCATGGGCAGGAAAAAGTACTTCAGCGGCTTTTGCCAGCGACAAACCGATAACATCCTTGGCTTGCTGTTCAGATGGAATATCAATTCCTAATTCACGAGCCGTATTACGCAAACAGTTGACGATTTTTGGCACTGAGTCCATTACAGTGCCATCCCAATCAAAAATAACTAACTTAAACTTGTTCATTATCTGCACGTAGCTTTTTGATACAGTTTTGAAGTGCATTATCTAATGGCGCTTCAACATGCATAGTCGTTTCGTTTTTAGGGTGCATAAAACGCAAATCATGGGCATGTAAGAATAAACGATTCAACCCAGTTAACTTATTCACGTACTGATCAAACTCTGCCACACCGTATTTATCATCACACGCAATTGGGTGGCCTTTGCATTGTGTATGCACACGAATTTGGTGTGTACGGCCAGTAACTGGCGATGCTTGTACTAATGAGCATTCAGCATAACGCTCAATGACACGAAAACGTGTATGCGATGGTTTACCCTCGGTATTATCTACACGCACTACTCGCTCACCTGATTTTAAGGTGTTTTTACGAAGCCCTTCAGTAACGTTTTTAGTTTTCGCATCCCATTGACCATCAACAAGTGCCCAATAGTTTTTTTCCATGGTTTTTTCGCGCAACTGCTTATGTAAATCAGTAAGCACTGAACGACGTTTTGATATAAGTAAACAGCCTGATGTGTCGCGGTCTAATCGATGGACAAGCTCTAAGCTGCGCTCTTCAGGACGAAGCACACGTAGTGCTTCGATTAAGCCATAGCTTAAGCCACTGCCACCGTGAACAGCCATTCCTGAAGGTTTGTTAATAACCATTAAATACTTGTCTTCAAACAAAATCGCATCTTCAAGTTGTTTAACTTTATCAAGTTTCTTAGGAACGAACTCTTCCTTTTCAGCGACTTTAATAGGCGGAATGCGAACGACATCGTTAAGTTGTAATTTGTAAACAGGTTTAATGCGTTTTTTATTTACTCGCACTTCGCCTTTACGAAGGATTTTATAAACTGCACTTTTAGGCACACCTTTTAGGTGGGTAATAAGAAAGTTATCAATACGTTGACCTAGATGGTCTTCACTGATGGTAACAAACGAAACTTGTAAGCCGGTTTTTTCTGACATTGCCTAATCACTGATTTAAGTAAATAATTTAGTTGCTAACCCGGTTGTATTAGTGGGATAATCACCGCTGCGAACATAAGTTTGCAAGTAACAACGGTGCTTTTATCACATTAATACATTCGTGATGCATATTCTGGGTTGCCGATCATACAGATCCGCGCTAAGTTTTCCAAAGCTTTTATAATTACCCAGCCAACACGAGCGTTCAATTATCGGCGGTGCGCGTAATATATCGCCTGAATAATTTGAGCACGAATGTTGATTAATGAACATAAAAAGCAATTGAACAAGATAAATTGACTGATAGTGACAACGTAACATCGTCATTCAGAAGCAGCTGTTGTAGCAAGACATTGAATAAAAATTGAAATCTGGTCGACTTCAGGACAAAACTCGTAAATTAAAACCGCAAAAAATGCGGCAGTTTTGGCACCAAATAGAATCTAATAACATGACAGCATGTTATTGTCTGCCACACTATACTGATGCTCAATGTAAGCAAACAACCTAGGGTTTTGACTTTACCCAGTCGTGAGACTGCACAAGAATAACCGTCAAATACCACTGAACAGACGATTTTACTTCGTCATGTCAGCGACAAAATTAGTAGAGTAACAATATGAAACGTATGCTAATCAATGCGACGCAGCAAGAAGAAATGCGCGTTGCACTGGTTGATGGCCAGCGCCTGTATGATTTAGACATAGAGAGCCCGGGTCACGAACAAAAAAAAGCAAATATTTACAAGGGTAAAATTACCCGTATCGAACCATCACTAGAAGCTGCCTTTGTAGATTATGGCGCTGAAAGACATGGTTTCCTTCCACTTAAAGAAATAGCTCGCACCTACTTCCCACAAGGCTATACGTTCCAAGGCCGTCCGAACATTCGTGACGTGATCAAAGAAGGTCAGGAAGTTATCGTGCAAGTTGATAAAGAAGAGCGTGGCCAAAAAGGTGCTGCGTTAACAACCTTTATCAGTGTTGCTGGTAGCTATTTAGTACTTATGCCGAACAACCCACGTGCAGGTGGTATTTCTCGCCGTATTGAAGGTGATGAGCGTACTGAACTTAAAGAAGCACTAAGCCGTTTAGAACTTCCTAAAGGCATGGGCTTAATTGTTCGTACTGCAGGTGTTGGTAAGTCTTTTGAAGAACTAGAGTACGACTTAAAAGCATTATTGGTGCATTGGCAAGCTATTCAGCAAGCAGCTGACAGTGGCCCTGCTCCGTTCTTAATTCACCAAGAAAGCAACGTAATATTCCGCGCGATTCGTGACTATTTACGTCGTGATATTGGCGAAATATTAATTGATAAAGCACGTGTATTCGAAGAAGCGAAAGCGCACATTGAGCGTTTCCGCCCAGACTTCATGAGCCGCGTAAAGCTTTATCAAGGTGATGTGCCGCTATTTACTCATTACCAGATAGAAAGCCAAATCGAGTCAGCTTTCCAACGTGAAGTTCGCTTACCATCAGGTGGCTCAATTGTTATTGATCCAACTGAAGCGTTAACATCTATCGATATTAACTCGTCAAAAGCCACTAAAGGCGGTGATATCGAAGAAACTGCGCTTAATACAAACTTAGAAGCAGCAGACGAAATTGCGCGTCAATTACGTTTACGTGATTTAGGTGGTCTTATTGTTATCGATTTCATCGATATGACCCCACCACGTCACCAGCGTGAAGTTGAGAACCGTTTAAAAGATGCCGCTCGTCCTGATAGAGCACGTGTTCAAATCGGTAAGATCTCACGCTTTGGTTTACTTGAAATGTCGCGTCAACGTTTACGCCCTTCATTAGGCGAAGCGAGCCAAGGTCCATGTCCTCGTTGTAATGGTCAAGGTACGATTCGCTCAAACGAATCAATTGCTCTGTCTATCCTTCGCTTAATCGAAGAAGAAGCAATTAAAGACAACACATCACAAGTTAATGCACAAGTGCCTGTTGCTGTTGCCGCTTACTTATTAAACGAAAAGCGTCGTAGTGTTCAACGCATCGAAAAGCGCCACAACGTTGATGTAGTGATCATTCCTAATCAACACATGGAAACGCCACATTACGAAGTAATTCGCTTACGTAAAGACGAAACAATCGAAACAGTGAGCTACGAGCAAGTTGTTGCGCCTGAGCCAGAAGCATTTGAAATGGCTAAAGCGCCTACAGCACCAGTTCGTGAAGAGCCAGTTTTAAAAGGTGTCGTTATGCCGACTACACCGGCTCCTCAAGCAGCACCTAAAGCTGAGCAAGCAACTCCTGCAGCTAAAAAGTCTGAAGGTGGTTTATTTGCTGCAATTGGTAAGTTCTTCAAATCGTTATTTAGCACTGCTGAAGACGAAACAGAGAAAGAGCAAGAAGAGAAAAAGGCAGCACAAAGACGTAGCAATAATCGTCGCAACAACGATAACCGTCGTCGTAGCAACAATCAGCGCCGTCGTAACTCTCGTAACAAACGCCCTGAAGACGCACAGGCTAAAGAAGAAAATACAAATACTTCAACACCTGAGCAAAAAGAAGGTAACGAAAATCGTAACAAGCGTCGTCGTAATTCTAACAACAGAAAGCGCAATGAAAAACGCACTGATGATGTAGAGCAAACGACAAAAGAAACGGCACAAGAAACACAGTCTGAGCAACCAAAGGAAACTAAACCTAAGGTTCGTCGTCAACGCCGTAACTTGCGCAAGAAAGTTCGCGTTAAAGACGAAAATGCAGATGATGCAAATTTAGTACAAACTAATGAACCGGTAGAGCAAGCACCAAAAGCTGAAAAACCAGCTAAGCCTGCAAAAGAATCGGTTGCAGTTGAGACTGAACAAGCAGAGCAACCAGTTGCTGAATCACAAGTAAAAGCTGAACCAGTGAAAGCTGACGCTGAGCCAAAACAAACAGAGCAAGTTGAATCTGTAGTTGAAGCATCAACTGATGAAGAACAAGCTCAACCTCGTACTCGCTCTCGTCGTTCACCGCGTCATTTACGTGCCGCTGGTCAACGTCGCCGTCGCCCAGAGCAAGACGAAAAATCAAGTGATGCGAAAAGTGACGCACCTGCGTTTATTCCAGTTGCTGATCAAGCCGCTGCTGAGTATGAAGCTGAGTTAAAAGCAAAGCAGTCACAAACTCAACAGCCAGTACAAGCTGAAGAATCAGTAAAAGCTGAAGAGCCAGTACAAGCTGAAGAGCCTGTTAAAGCTGAAGAATCAGTACAAGCTGAAGAGCCTGTTAAAGCTGAAGAATCAGTACAAGCTGAAGAACCAGTACAAGCTGACGAGTCAGTACAAGCTGAAGAACCAGTAAAAGCTGAAGAATCAGTTAAAACTGAAGAGCCTGTTAAAGCTGAAGAACCAGTAAAAGCTGAAGAGCCTGTTAAAGCTGAAGAACCAGTTAAAGCTGAAGAACCAGCACAAGCTGAAGAATCAGTACAAGCTGACGAACCAGTAAAAGCTGAAGAACCAGTAAAAGCTGAAGAACCAGTAAAAGCTGAAGAGCCAGTACAAGCTGACGAACCAGTACAAGCTGAAGAGCCAGTAAAAGCTGACGAACCAGTACAAGCTGAAGAGCCAGTTAAAGCTGAAGAAGCTAAACCAACACCTAACAATGAAAAAACAATGTTAGTTAAAGGTTCAGCAAGCGCAGCTATGGCAAAACCAGCGCCAGTTGCAGACAGCGAGCCACAACCTACTCCGGCGGCTATGGCACATGATAAACGTGACGCTATTCCTGATAGTGGTCTACGCCCAGGTTCAGTTAAACCTGCAGGTAGAGCGCGAGCAGAAATGACGAAAACATTATCTACTGACTAGTTGATAGCTATATAAAAAAAGCCGCGTTATGAAACGCGGCTTTTTTGTTTTAGATGTACACTAAATCTCGATTTTTTGTGTGCCGATGGCACTGGCGTATCCACCCACTAACACTTTTCTCACGCCCTGCTCATCCGAGTAAACACTTGTAGAAATATGTGAGCGACAGCCCATTGCTCGACCTTGTTCAAACTGAAAATGGTTTTCTTGCTGAACAAATACATGTTTAGTTAAATAGCAAGCAAGCGCACCATTGGCACTCCCCGTTGCTGATTCTTCAGGTATATCAACCAAAGGAGCAAAATTACGACAACTTGCTGTTAGCCCACATTCGCTCTCTAAAAGCTCAAATGCGTGAACACCGATCACTTTATGTTGTTGACAAAATTCGCTCAGCGCTGCTTCATCAATAGTCATTTTATCTAAGTAGCCATTAGGCACAGCAACGATAATATCAGGCAAGCCTGTGGTTATTATGTCAATTGGTAAACCTGTTGCTGCAAGTATAGTTTCATCAAGCCCTAATAAGCCTGCAAGGTCACTATAAGAAAAGCCACCAAGATATTTTGGCAAGGCTTGCTCCATAGTAATTTTGCCGTCTTCGGCAATTGTGACGCCTAACAAACCCGCTTTTGTTCGCTGAGTATAATAACCTGGTTTTAATAAACCCTTTTCATAAAACGTAGCGAACACCGCAAGTGTTGCATGGCCGCAAAAATCAACTTCTTCTGTTGTCGTGAAAAATGATACTGCAAAGTCAACTTCATGATCTTGGGCTACAAATGCCGTTTCTGAAAAGCCAACTTCTTTTGCAATCTTCAATTTTTCTGTATCTGAAAGATTGTCAGCATTTAATACCACACCTGCAGGGTTGCCACCTGTTCCCTCTGCGGTAAATGAATTAACTAAAAATGCAGTTATTGTCATTACTTATTCCATACTTAAGTTAAAAACTAGGATCACCGCACAAGCTTAAAATATATCGTTATGCCACTAGTGCCTTGTTAGTTGAGATCCAAATTGGCTGATTTTTATATATTACCTGAAATACAAACACGAGTATAAGCCAAATAGTAAAAGCACAAAAACACTAAGATGCGTAGCTTTTTTAAGGTTTAATTCTTACAGTTCTGAATCTGATATCGAAATTATCGCTACACCCATACATCATTTGTGGCAGTCAATTGCCCACCCGCATTACCTGTATTTACAACCCCTTTGGGTTCAACAAGCATTATTTTGCATTCGCTGTTTGCTTTTGGTTTATGCTCAACACCCTTAGGAATTACAAATAACTCACCAGCTTCCAAAGTCACAGCGCCATCCCTAAACTCAATTTCAAGTATCCCTTCAATAACTATGAATACTTCATCAGTATCAGGATGATCATGCCAAACAAACTCTCCTTCAACTTTAGCGAGTTTGAATTGATAGTCATTCATTTCGGCAATGACCCGTGGCGACCAATGTTCAGTAAATTTAGAAAACTTATCTTTAAAGTTAACTGCTTTGTAAGTCATCGTTACTCTTTTCCAAAAGGCTCTTTGCGTAAGTCAAATTCATAAAACAACATATCATTTATCACTTCATCTTGCTGAATAAATGAAAGTTTATTTAAAAGCTTAACTGACGCGGTATTTGATTTATCAACACCAGCGATAAGCTTATGCCATTGTGGGTGGGTGTAAGCCAAGTTGATAAAGCCATGCAGTAATTCAAATGCAAGGCCCTTCCCCCAATATTGCTCAGCTAATAAGTAACCAATGTGGGCATTTGGGTTATCGCTATATATAAACAAGAACCCTATAATTTCACTTTCAGAAGACTGCAGCATTAATAAATGGCATTCTTTAAGCATTTTATTAAGCCACTCCTCAGCCGCTAATTTAGATTCTATGCCTTGAAAATAACTCGGTAAATTTGCAACTACAGCGGGGGTTAATATCGAAGGTAAAGCTTTAACTAGAGCAGTACGCTCTGATTTAGCTGCATTAGAATTTACTTCAATGACATTTAATCTTGCAGTGTTAAATGAAAGGGTCATTTACCCTCTTTTTAAATTTTAGCTTAAAAGAATACCCTAATGGATTTACCAGCATTGAGCCAGATAAATCATAGTTAGATAAAAATTTCGACTAAATAGCACACGTTTAAGAAGCTTATAAATGTCAAAGCAAGAATTGATTTTCGTAAGAATTAAAGCCTGTGTATTTGCTTTTTTTAGGGGGCACCATGACTAAAAGCCACTGTGAAACATACATTAGAAATACATAAGAGCTGGCACACAATGATATTGATAAACATATTATCGATATAAAAAATTTAGATTTAGTTAATTAGCTGCCAAGTTTAAGGAGACTCATCTGATTTAAAAATGACCCACCCTTTACTAAACCATATTAAAGAAAACACAGCACTAATCAGGCTAACAATAAACACTATTGTTGCGCTAAATTGCATATGTGCTAACCCTTGCTCTAAATGTGATGCTCCCTCTTGATTGTTCGGAACATAGTTGAAATACCAAATCAAACTAATAAATAGGCTTATGATATGTAGGCCTATAATTGTATAAAAAAATGGCTTAGATACTTTTATTTTTGGATAGAGCGAGTTTAATAACGCGAAAACAACAGGCCAAAGCATCGTCATAATATAACGCTGAACTTCAACATGAAAATACATTAAAATATCTTGTGGTTGCTCTTGTGCAGTAAGAATTGTCACACCATATTCTGGGCGTGTTGTAGCCAAGCTTCTCCCTAACAGCACAATACCTAGCAAAAATAACAAGACTCGAATATTTTCAGGTTTTAATAATCTAAAGATTCTATCCATATATCCCCCAAATAGCGCTAAAGTTAAGAGACTTAGTCAAGGCACTGTTAAACCAAATTTACAGTTTTAACTTATAATCTCTCCAGCTTTTCCTTTATTTATTCTCTAACAACCTCGTATAAAGCAGGCTGCCCGACTAAACCTTCTACTCTTTCGCTGTTAAGTGCTAATTGCATCTTTTGCACTGCAGAATTAAAGGCGTCTTGGCTTTCCCACTCAGCTACATTGATTAGTTTATATTTGGCTTCACCCAAAAATGATTGTGTTTCTAATGAACGGTGTAACTTAGTTGATATATACCCCGGTTGCGTTTTTAAAAAATCTCGATGGGATTCCCAATATTTGATTGATTCTTCTAACTTGCCTTCAGGAACAATAAATGGATTAATTAGTACAATACTTGATGACATTCCTTTACCCTCGATATTTAAAATGCTGCTCAATTAGATACTAAGCAGCTATTGTGAGCTCATACTAAAAATACGACTTATTCTTGAATATCCATTTCTATTGTTATCACTTTATTTACGGCTTTAGAATACTAAAAAACAACGTATCTCAATTTAAAACCAATCATAAAGGACCAGCTCACACTCTTCTTATTTAAGATAATTGCAAAAATTTTCAACGTGAGTACAAATAGTAAAAAAAGCCCAGCTAAGGCTGGGCTAAATAAGAAAGGTTGCGGTAGCTAAGAAAGTTAACTTTCTTCTTGCTCCATAAAGCGCTGTAACTGGTCTTTAAGATTAGGTGGAATACCTTTAATAACAAGCGTATCAGTCGCTTCGTTGTAGGTAACTCGCTCACCTAAATGTTTGCGTTCGAAGCTCACACTGACACCGCCGCCCATACCTGAAAACTTAACCATGCTGGTAACTGTTTTCTTATCAACAGGGAACGACTCTTCTAAGTCATAATTTTGTTCTTGGCAAAAGCTTTCAAATGGGCTGTCGTCACTTTTTGATAATGTCGCCGAAAGTTCTTTAACATTGGCATCTTCACCTGTAGTTACACAATCATTACAGTAATCAAAAACTTGTTTGCGAAGCTCGTCTTTTTCTGACTTGTCGTATTGTTGCTCAGATAAGTAATCTTCTACGGCATTAAGCATAACTTGGCTTTGCTGTTTCGGATCAATGCCCTCTTCACAACCTAAAAAGTCTAAGAAGAAGTCTGCTACTTTACGACCGGCACGACCTTTAATAAACGACACATAGCGATTATCTTCTGGTTGCGCATCCCACGCTGTTAAATCTACACGTGCAGCTAATTGCATACGCGAAATATCTAAATGACGTGATGACGCTAGATCAAGCTCAGAAGTAATTGAGTAGTGCTCTTTAATATTAATCATGGCAATTAACAAAAAGTCACTCGCAACATACTGATAATGGCAAAAAACTAAATAACCCGTTTCGTTGAAGGCATACTTATTTAGCTCTTCTTTTAGCACATTTGTCGCTTGCTCTGTCATGTGCCAAAAACCAAGCTCGTTATTACGGTAGCTTTGCATAGCTGATGCAACAATACTGTTTTTCTCGCCACTGAATGCGCAATAACCTTTACCCGGCTTACCATTGTATGCATGGTGTAGCTGTTCAATAAAAACGGCTACTTTATCGTTAACAACCATCTCATCATTGCGTAAATGAATATCTGTGTCGTCATCTTTTTTGTCTACATAATGAACGACTAATTTTTTAACATCTATTGTCATCTTTGTTTTTCACGCCTCTGGTGTTAAAATACGGGAATATAACTCTTTTTACCGAACCAACTGATGCCTATCATATCAAAATATTCTAATGAGCAAGTAGAACAAATCGTTGATCAGCTGATCGATGTACTAACAGAGCACAAAGCGCCTGTTGATTTAAGCCTTATGTGTTTAGGAAATTCTATCACGCATATTTTAAAAGAGCATGTACCATCAGAGAAAAGACAAGCGGTTGCCGACAATTTCGCCAAAGCATTAGCTCAGTCGGTTAAATAAGATTTATGAATTTATCGCAACAAAGTCAATTCTCATCAAAAGTAAGTCAGCTTCTAAGTTGGGGACATTGGTTCACCTTTGCAAACATAGGCTTAGTGCTATTTATTAGCGTAAGCTACTTAGTTGCAGACAGTGCGCCAACCACCTTTATGGGCTATTTATACATGCTCGTAACTTGGTTAAGCCACACCAGCTTTATTACTTTTATTGCCTTTGTTTTGACGATATTTCCATTAAGCTTAGTGTTTCCATACCCTCGGCATATCCGAGGGATGGCGGCTATTATCGCAACGCTTGGTGCTTCATTATTGACACTTGATGCCTATGTGTATTTCAACTTAGGTTATCACTTAAATACATCTGCACTACCCGAAATTGTGTCTCTGCTTTGGCACCGCTTAACAAGCTCACCTGCTCTTACCACAATTCTAGCGGGTGGTATTGTGCTATTAATTTTAGCGTTTCAGTTATTAGTAAGTAACTATACATGGCACCACTTAGCACGCTTAAAGCAATATAAATTTCCGCGTTATGCAACAAGCACGATTCTAGTGTGTTTTGCACTGAGCCATAGCATTCATATTTGGGCTGATGCCAACTTAAAGTTCGACATCACTAAACAAGATAATGTATTGCCATTGTCTTATCCAACAACGGCAAAAAGCTTATTAGCTAAAAATGATTTACTAGATATCGAAAGCTATAAAGAAGCGCATGATGTTAGATTAGACCCGCACAACATAGATTACTTAGCTCCTACTCCTCTTGCTGAATGTAAGGCTGACTCAAGTGCCACAATTGATATTTTGGTATTTGAAAACAATAACGCTCTTGAGCAATTTGTTAGCACTGAACCTGCACTACGTAAGACAGACTTATTCTTACAACCTATCGAAGCTGAAGACACGTTATTTAGTTTAGTGTACGGCCTACCAGCATTTTACAAAGCCCCGATTCTAGACAAACAGCAGCTCCCTGTTTGGCTTGCTGATAATCGCTCAATACAAATTAATGGTTTTGAACAATTCGAATTTATTAACAACGAAGATATAAATCCGGCTATTCGTCTTATTCGCGCGGACGAATCTACACGCCCACGTGAAGCAGCAAATGCCGTTTTTGCCTTTAGTTTAGCTAATAACAGCAATGGTATTGTCACTGCTTCACGCTTATACAGCTCAGACAAAAAAGTGGTGCAAACTGATGGTCTTATCCAACCAAGCGATATTATTGCCACAAGTGTTGGCCATTATTTCAGCTGTAATACGCTCGCAAAGCAAACTATGCTGGGAAGCAATCTATATAAACGCCATGATGATACCGGTGTTAACTACTCTCAAGATGTTTTCATTGCCTTTAAGAAAGACCGAATTACTCTGATTGACTCTGATGGTAATTTTAAAAATATTTCTGCTGCACAAGGTTTTGCGATTGAGCAAAGACTTGATGTCCCATTTTTGGTGCAAAGTATTAAAAAACTAAAACGTTATACTCCTTAGTGATTATTGATAAATCATTATTACGAGCTAGTTTTAAATATACCCACACAGAGCCCTATTACTGATTTAGGAGACATGGATGTCATGAAAACTATAATCACTTTTTCAATAATAGTTTGTTTGTTGACCTGCTCCCTTTCATCACTTGCTGCAACAACTGAATACTATAAGTGCGTCACAGACAGAGGCACCGTTTTTAGTGAATACCCCTGCGGTAACCGTGCAACCAAGCACAAAATCCACGTTACCGATCCCGACATTAAAGCACCTAATAATTATGTTAAAGAGCTGAATGAATTAGAGCGCCAGCAAATTATTAGAGATCTCGAAGCTGAGATCCGTAGTTATAAGTATCGTTTAGATATTTTGAGTCGCGATCGAGATAGAGCGCAATATCAACAAGAACAACGCTTAAATAGAAGGTTGTCAGATAAAAAAGCGAAAGAAATTAACAAAGACATAAATAAACAGCTTAAAGCAATTAATAAGCAATACGTGCGAGACGTGAAAAATATTAACAAAAAAATCGTAAACTTAGAGAAAAAACTCGCTCGATATAATTAAATACACTTTACTATTGGGTTTGAAGAATAAATAACATATTCTTAACACCTATAGAGTTATTGCTCTATGTTGGTATAAGTAAGGAGTTTATATGCAGCCACAACACATTGCAGAGTTAATTTTATCTGGGTTTCGCAATCACTATAAACTCTTTCAAGCAATTACTGCTAAAGCGCCACTCGCGTTTGCACAGCGTGATTGGCAAAAAATAAATGAAATAAGCAAACTCAGAATTAGCCATTACGATGATCGGGTTAACGAAACCATTGCCAAGCTCAAATCGCTTAATGAACAGCAAATTATTACCTTAGACCAAACCTGCTGGCTTGAAACCAAACAACTTTATCAGCAATTTTTGCGCTTTCACCCTCAAGCAGAACTCGCCGAAACCTTTTACAACTCAGTTTTTTGTCGTTTATTCCATCGCCGTTATTTTAATAATGACTTTATATTTGTAAAAGCAACGCTAGCAGATGCCCCAGCATTGCCAATGGAAGCCGAATATCGTAGTTACCACCCGGTTGTTGATGGTTTAAGACCTACTATTCGCAAAATTATTAACCAGTTTGATTTTAAAGCCCCCTTTGTTGATTTAGAACGCGATATTCGCTTGCTGGTAAAAGCCTTTTATAAACAAGCGCCCGATACACATCATCAAGCATGGCAAATGCGCTTTGATATACTGCAAGCCCCTTTTTACCGTAACAAAGCCGCTTATATTGTTGGCCGCGTGGTGTCAGAAAGTGGTGTACAGCCATTTATTATTGCTGTGTTGCATCATGAAGACAAAGGGCTATACCTCGACGCCCTACTTACTAAATCATCGCAAATGCGGGTTATCTTTGGTTTTGCGCGCGCATATTTTATGGTTGAAACCCATGCACTATCTGCGTTAGTGCGCTTTTTGAATCAGCTTATGCCTAATAAAACACTGGCAGAGCTGTACAACGCCATAGGTTTTCATAAACAAGGTAAGACCGAATTTTATCGTGAGTTTTTAAGTCATTTAGATCATTCAAATGACCAGCTCGTTATAGCCCCCGGTACACCAGGTATGGTAATGATGGTATTTACCCTGCCCTCGTTTGGCTATGTATTTAAAGTAATTAAAGACACCTTTGGTGAAAGCAAACCCTTTGGCCGCGATACCGTATTAAAACGCTACCAATTAGTAAAAAGTCATGACCGTGTTGGTCGCATGGCCGATACCATAGAGTATTCGAACGTCGTATTTCCACTAGCCCGATTTGATAGTAAATTACTTGAAGAGTTACATAAAACCATTGGTTCTTCGATGATTATTGAAGGCGAATGGCTAATCATCAAGCATTTATATATTGAAAGACGGATGACACCGTTAAATCTTTATCTTGAAAATGCCAGTGAGCAACAAGCTTTTGAGGCAATAGAAGAATATGGCCAAGCTTTAAAAGAAATGATCGCCGTTAATATTTTCCCAGGCGACATGCTGTTGAAAAACTTTGGGGTGAGTAAACATAATCGCGTTATTTTTTATGACTACGATGAAGTTCAGTATCTAACCGATATGAATTTTCGTGCTTTGCCTAAAGCCAAAACGTACGATGATTACCTAACTAATGAGCAAAGCTACTCTGTAGCACCACAAGATGTGTTTCCAGAGCAATTATGTACCTTTGTGACAGCAAACCCGGTGTATAAGCAATACTTATTGAGTACACACCCAGAGCTTGAAGATCCAGCCTATTGGCGACAAGCACAATACAACTTTAAGCAAGGTGTAGTAAGCCATATTTACCCATACCCTGCTGCACAACGATTTATCCATTATTGGTAAACACCAAGGACACAGAATGAATATTAGTAAAATAGATTTAAACTTACTTGTTTACCTAGATACTCTTCTCAGGGAATGTAATGTAACCAAAGCAGCTAACCAGCTTAGCATTACCCAGCCAGCAATGAGTAATGGCTTAAAACGCTTACGTAATTTATTTAACGACCCTATTTTGGTGCGTACCAGTGAGGGTATGGTACCGACAGAGCGTGCAAAAGAGTTACAGCCAGTGATCCGCGGCATATTAATGACCCTTGAAGAAACACTTGCACCAAACCGCGAGTTTGAGGCATCACAAAGTAAACGTGTTTTTCGCATCATGGCCAGTGACTATGCAGCAAGTACACTTGCCCCACGCTTGTTAAGTAAATTACACGAAGAAGCCCCTGATACCACACTCGATATTTTGACCCCAAGTGATGTAACCTTCCACGATGTTGAAAACGGTAAGGTAGATATGGCTATCAACCGCTTTGAAAACTTACCGCAATCGTTTCACTATAAGCAAATTTGGAAAGACAGCTTTTGTTGCCTAGTAAAAGCAGATAACCCGATTATTAAAGACTTCAGCCTCGACAGCTATTTAAAAGCGCGTCATATCTGGGTAAGTAAAACAGGCTTTGGTGTAGGCGTTGGTATGGATCCGAAAGATGTGCAAAAGCTAGGTTGGGTCGATGAGGCGCTCGCTCACTTTGGTAAACACCGTAATATTGCCACCTTTACCCGTAACTACCACGTTGCCATTCACTTAGCGAAAGAACAAAACTTGGTTGCAACCTTACCATCAAAAGCAGCAAATATTTATTTAGACGATCCGGGCCTTAAAATTCTTGAGCCGCCATTCCCTATTCCGCCATTTGAGCTCGATATGATTTGGAGCCCGCTATTACACCGTGATGCAAGCCATATTTGGTTACGCCAAAAGGTTGCAGAAGTGGCCGACGAGCTTAAGTAAGATTTTACCCACCAAATTGTAATTATTGCTGATAAGCCAAGTATTAGCTTATCTTATCAGCAGTACCCCTCCTATTAAAAACCAACAACCACCTGAAATAAATCAACTTTATATTTAAGTAATGAACTGGAATATGCTTTGCAAGTAACTCATTGCATTGTTTTTAATATTCAAAAAGAGGTCATTATGAATACTCATCAAGGACAAGACGTTCATCATATTGCAGATATCATCCAAGTTATGAATAGCGGTATCGATTTTTATGAAAAAGCACAGGAAAAAGTAACCGACCCAAGCATAATTGCCTTATTTCAACGCATGATAGATGCGCGTAAAGTAAGTGTTGAGCGCTTACAACCTTATGCTATTAACGAAAATTGCGAGCGCGAAAATGGCTCTGACTTTGCTGTAGAAGCACGTAAAGCCTATACATCACTAATTACTAAACTAGGTGCCGACAAAAACGCCACCTATGTT
This sequence comes from Pseudoalteromonas nanhaiensis, assembly GCF_051235485.1. Classification (NCBI taxonomy): domain Bacteria; kingdom Pseudomonadati; phylum Pseudomonadota; class Gammaproteobacteria; order Alteromonadales; family Pseudoalteromonadaceae; genus Pseudoalteromonas; species Pseudoalteromonas nanhaiensis. The sequence continues at coordinate 123,116 of NZ_JBPNYQ010000002.1, forward strand.
AGCGAACTTGAAGAAGTTGAAGATAAAACACTAGCCGAAATCAAACATGCGCTTAAAAAGCCACAACCCCATGATTGTGAAGCCGCGTTATCAAAAACCCTGCTGACAATTCAAAGTTGTCATGCTGAAATGAGTAAAATGAAAAAGCATTAAATTGTGAGAGTGCAAAGCCCAGTTAAGCTGGGCTTTTATCTGTTTAGATATGCTGCTTATTATTTATCAAAATATAACTTCTTTGTTGTAGCTTCATTTGACATACAACTAGGAACTAATCCGCCATTCGTGTCAAAATTCGGCTAAGGTCCAATAGCTGACATCAGCATAACTCGTTATTGCCCCAAAACAAGTTAGGGTAAACCCACTAATGGCTGCTTTTAGAGAAGCAGCCATTCAAAGTGTTAATGAATAAATAATCAATTCTCGTTATGTAATATAATTGACTTCTCGTTAAAACTTTCATAAAAATTTAAGTTGCTAATTTTAAAGCTATTTTTTATGCGTGTTCTCGAAATGTAATTTTCCCCATTCTCGAATAAGTACATTCTCGGTTATATAGGAGTCTAAACAATTGTAATTCCTTTAGGCTATGTGTAAGTTATTAATAATTAGATTAATAAAAATCGTATTTTGATAATTCTGGAAATTGACACATTAAGTGTTAACGGGAATTCTCGGTAATACGCTGTTAGCCATACAAATTGAGTTTCGTGCAAATGGAAAAGATTTCAGATAAATGCATTAAAGATTTTCTTGAAACTGCACCTCTATATTCGTGGAAGGAGTTCAATAAGCCCGATATAAATAGGAGCAATCTCTGGATCAAGGAAATCGATTCGTTTTGTGAGACGTGCAATCAATGGAGGCCGTTTCAAGACATGAGACCAAGAGGTGGTGGCGCTGGTATGGCGATACAATCACTTACTACGGGGACGTCATACTTTCAATTCTCATGTGCTTCTTGCTGTGGTAATCAGCATGAATATCTAGTTGAACAAATTGTTACTGATGAAACAATAAAAATTCAGAAATATGGTGAACGCCCTAGGAAAAAGCTAGAGAGAGATCCACTTCTTCAAAATTTCTTCTCTCATGACTCTGAATGCTACGAAAAAGCTGTTGTGTGTATTTCTAATGGCTATGGAATAGCTGCTTTCGCATATATGAGACGAATTATCGAAAGAAATATACACGAGTTGCTTAGCCTAATTCAGGAAGATGTTGAAGGCTCTGAAAGAGAAATCCCAGTTTTAGCTAAATTGGCCGAGCTTAGAGCTGAATCTCCGATGAGCGATAAGATAAGTATCGCTAATCATGCACTACCTGACTACCTCATTCCCTCAGGACTTAATCCGCTAGGTCGACTGTACAAAGTTCTTAGTGAGGGCGTTCACAGTTACGATGATGGGGAGTGTCTAGAGAGAGCTAAAGCTATCCAAGCTTGCATTAAATATCTAATCAGCGAGCTTGCTGCAAGAAAGAAAAACAGGGAGTCTTTTAAGAACCTGATAGGAGGCCTGTAGTAGCTAACAAGGCGCTGCTAGGGATAAATTACTCGCTGGCGCTCCAAAATTTCCGCAGAGCGCGGCGTTATAAGCAATGAGGAGCATCGTGTGGAAAAAGGAATTATTTTAGCACCAAAAGTCACCCCCGGAAGGGGGAATGGGCATCATGGGACGATTCACGAAAAAATGGATCTTAATGATTTAAGATTCGCATTACTTTTCTGGGACAAATTTGACGTCACCTGTTACGAACAATTTTCATACCGAAGTTCTCCTGGCTGGCCAAATCCAAATCAAGAGCTAGACCTGTTGATAAAAGAAGGCTTAGCTTTTGTAGATGAAAGTGATATTGATTTAAACAAGGTAACTACAGAACCTTTATATATTCAAGATGTTATAGCCTTAAAACCATATGCTGTCCTTCAAAAATATCTAGAAAAGAATGATACAGACTGGAGTTTCTTTCAAACTAGTGGCGGGCTATATACTCCAGATAAGTGTGCGACCCAACAAGATACAATAGAATTTCAACTCATGAATATGTTGCCTGTACCTAGAATGGATGTACCTATTTGCGAGGTTTTAGAATTTAAGCAGAAAAGAGCCGATGAGCTTAATGAGCTACGAAATACAATATATGAATTAGTAAGTCGTGTATGTAATGCTGAACAAACAGAAAAAGAAGCGACACGTGTTAAGGACAAACTTGCGTTTGATCTAGAATCGTACAATAAGGTAATTACCGAGTTTAATTCTCGAACTGTGTTAAAGGGTTTAAATCAGATTGTCACTAACCCTATCAATGCATACCCCGGTGCTGTTTCAGCAATAGCCACAATTTTGGGGCAAATACCAAATGAAGTTAGTGCAAGTTTTGGCATTGCTGCTTTAAGTGCTAGTGCAGTTAACTTTGCGTCAAAGAAACAAAATGTTTACAGCAAATTACCTAACCATTTATACAAGTATGCGTATTTAGCTCATGCAAGTGACGATTTGATGTAGATTTCTTATAAGAAACGCATCAAGGCGGAACCAAATAAATACTCTAACTCACTTTTGTCCAAAAACGAGTTTATCTTGCAGTCAGCTTCTCACTCACCTGTCAGGTTTATTAATTCCTTTTAATCAAACCTGACAGATACTTAGATTTATTGCCCCGTTAAACGCTTTGCAAATGAAATAGCATAAGCTGTTGAGCGTAATTTAAGTACTTTGTCATCGCTTGGCATAAAGCCTTTAGACAACAGGTTTGGGTCATAATTAGTAAGGTCACAGCCTGATTCACCTGTCGATTCTATGGTGAGCTTTCCTAATTCAATTGTTTTGCGATCAGCGGGCCAACGAACTGAAGGGTCAGTTAACACATCACCCTGCTCGGCTAACTCTGCTTGAAAACGATAATGCACCTTCCCTTTCGCTAAATCCTCTTCAAGTCGCTTAGCCAAAAATGATTTAGGGAAGGTTTTCATTTGCTCTTCAGTTAGCACCTGCTCTGGCTCTTCTGGCACCATGGTCCACCTAAAGGCATGCTTAGCGCCCTTTTCATCAACCATGTAAAAGGTATGCACACCAAAATAACGCGAAGACACATACGATGCTGGCGGGTTATGGCTTTGTAGCCAATTAAATTGTCCTAAAGTACTCGGGTTTTGTTCTCTGTATGCTTTTACTTTTGCAAAATCGATTTGACCTGTTTTTTCGTCAGGTACTAAGGTACTTAGCAAACCAAAAAATGCTTCTGGGCTGTTCCCTGCAAATACTGGCGTAGTAAGCCCTGCAATATTATGCACATCACCATTTTCTAGCACAAACTGCACCCCCATTCCACGCGGCGAGCGTGATGTTTCATCAGCATGAGGGTTACCACCGCCCATAGAAAAACGAATATTTGCTTTTGACGGTGCGTTAAATAAAGGGCTGATTGAATACTGTTTTACTGCTTGATTAGGTGTAAATGTGCCAACAGCGCACACCCCTTTGGCGTGACCTTTTCTGATACCGGGCTGCTTACCTGACAGCTTCTCAAATAAATTTATGAAATCTTGCCCGTTTACTGGCTCCTCAGCAAAACTTGCTGTTGGTAATACAAGGCACATAGCACAAACTAAAGACTTAATTTTTAGCATTTATCCATCCTTTAAACTTAGTTCCAACAAAAATGACCAGACTAACCTCAAAATGATTTCATCAAAGTTAATAAATATTTTTACCAACAAAAGCGCTACAAATATTTAATAAACTTAGAATATTTATTTAACTACAGTATTTTTAAAAGCTGCTAACTTTAAATTTAGGATCCTAAAAACTGCTGTGGCGCCCAGCATTTTAAAAATAATCCGTGTTCTTAACACGCCTATGGCTAGTCACTTAATGGTAAATTTTGTGGCTTGGTCAAAAACAACAAGGATCTAATTATGGTGAAACAACATAAAAAAACCACTGCAAACGCTGATGTAGATATGACTCCTATGCTCGATATTGTGTTTATCTTGTTGATATTTTTTATTGTCACAACCTCGTTTGTTAAAGAGCGCGCTATTGAATTGAATCGCCCTTTAGCAAAACCAAGCCTTGAAAACCCTAAAAAACAAGCGCAATTTACTATTACTGAAAACGACAGTATTTACTTTGCAAACCGGCTTATCACACCAGAGCAGATAATCGCTAACCTTGCGTTATTTGCCGCACAGTTTGAAATGACCAATGTGCAAGTAACGGCAAGTGAGCAAAGCAGCCACAAAACCTTGGTCACCTTGCTTGATAAAATAAAACAATATCAAGATGTGCCAATTTCTATAAGTACGTCTTTATAACTAAAAAAGGGCCAAATGGCCCTTTGCAAAGTTAAATAATAAAAGAATCTAAAGGGAGTTTAGAACTTGTACTCTGCACCTACGTAATAGTACGCACCGTTAAAACCAAATGGTGCTGAACGACGTGAGTAAGTGAACACACCAGGGCTTGAAACAATTGTGTTGCCGCTTGCATCAACAATCGTACCCGAGCGTGAATTACCAATGGTGTTCTTATCTGGGTAAACATCAAATAAGTTATTTGCACCAATGTTAAATGACAGATTTTCGTTAAAGAAGTAGTTAACTTTTACATCAGTTAAGATTTCAGCGCCGTATGTTTGACGACCACCGTCTTCAACTGTGTACTCGCCGTAACGGTTTAGTGATAGGTTTACAGTCCAATCTTCTAAACGGTAAAGCGCACTTAAGTTAATGCGATCTTCTGGTTGCCATTCTTCAATAATTGATGTTTCTTGCGCAGAAAACACATCTTCTACCGGAATAGTCTCAAGGCCACTGCCTGATGGCGTAAATAAATCAACCACATCTGTTTTAGTGAAGTTAGCAGCAAAGGTGAAATCAAGCGTACCGCCAAGGCCTTCTGTGTTCCATGTAGCAACTAAATCAACACCTTCTGTTTCTGTGTCTGCACCATTTAAGAAGAACTGACCCGCACCTGCGCCTGAGCTTTCAAGTGCAGCATCTAGCGTATCTGATAAACCTTTACCTAAACGGTTAGAAATAACGATACGGTCGTCGATATCAATCGAGTAGTAGTCAATGGTTAAATTGATATTGTCGGTAACGTTATACACAATACCTAAACTACGGTTTTGTGATTTCTCTTCTTTTAGCTTAGGAATACCAATTGATTGCGCTAAGGTACTGTCGTTTCTGAACGTACCTACTTGCTCAGCGACTAGGCTGCCATCATCACCCACAACAAACTGTGTACTTACGTTGTTAAAGTAAAGTTGTTGCATTGAAGGCGCTCTAAAACCTGTGCTTAGTGCACCACGTAAAGACACATCTTCAGTAATTGACCAGTTACCCGCTAGCTTAAAGTTAACTGTATCGCCAAAGCCTTTGTAGTTATCGTAACGTACCGCACCTGAGATGATGACATCATCGATTACATAGGTTTCTGCATCCATGTAGAATGAGATCACATCGCGCGACTCATCAACTGATGATGCCGGATCTGAGCCACCAAAACCTTGCGTACCACTTGCTGCATCAACACTACCAACACCGCCATTTAGGCCTGAGTAAATGCTAACGCCATCAACTGTGTCGTAATCACGGTACGCGTATTCACTACCTTCAAGAATACGGAACTCATCGGTACGTAGCTCAGCACCCAATGCTAATGAAAAATTATCATAGTCTTTAGTGTAATCAAGGTTGAGTGTTTGAAGCGATAATTCAAGGCCATATGCATACGCTGAACGCGGGATAGTGGCACGAATTTCATCAGCGCTTAAACCTTGGTTATAACGAAGGTAGTTTGCGTATGAACCATTGATAGTGTCGCTTGTTGTGTAATCAATGCTGTTTTCACCGTAGGTGTACGATAAATCAATGCTTGAATCATTATCAAACGACTTTTTAAAGCCCACGTTGTAAGACACATCATCAATGATGGTATTAATCTTAGGTAAGAAACCCATAGGAATGGTTGCATCACCATCTTGTAATACTGGGTTACCATTTGCATTTGCGTTATGACGGAAAAACGCTGCTGATTCATTTTCACGATTTGAATAGGTGATAAAGCCATATAATTCACCACCAGCTAATTCGTAGCCAGTATTAATCGTTAAAGCAAATTGCTGTGAATCTGCATCACCGATTCTAAATGTATCACGAGGTGCTGTTAACTCACGCGGATCGCCAGCTAATAGCGTACCGTCATCAAGTTCTGTACAGCCGTAAAATTGACAAGAACCATGAAGGCCTGCACGGTTAGTTGGCGCACGGTCACGGTAATTAATTGTGGTGTTAAGATAACCTTCATCACCTAAAGCAAAACCTTTGTTGAAATCAACAGTAACCGTTTCACCATCGCCTTCTGAATACTCACCGTAGTTGATAGCGGCTTTACCGCCTTCTTCGGCGTCTTTTAATACGATATTGATAACACCTGCAATCGCATCTGAACCATATTGTGCAGCAGCACCATCACGTAATACTTCGATACGTTTGATTGCAGCAGCAGGGATAGCGTTCATGTCAGTACCAGCCGTACCACGACCTACTGACGTATTAATGTGGATAAGGCTCGCTTGATGGCGGCGTTTACCGTTGATAAGCACTAAGGTTTGATCTGGTCCTAAGCCACGCAATGTTGCTGGGCGAAGTGCATCTGTACCATCACTGATAGACGAGCTTGAAAAGTTAAACGATGGAGCGATTGCTTGAAGCATACGGCCTACTTCTGTTTGGCCTGTATTCTCTAGTGCTTCGGCACTTAAAATATCAACCGGAACCGGTAAATCTTCAACCGAGCGTCCTGCTACACGGCTACCGACAACGGCAATTTTTTCGATGTTTTGTTCTGCTGCTTGATCTTCTGCTAATGCTTGCGTATTGGCGGCTAGCAGTAATGGCACGACTGCAGCGCTGACCCCTGATACTTTGATCATGTTGTTATCTTTCCTATCTACTTGTTTGAGTTTTATCCTCAGCAAGCCTTGTTGATCAACAACCGCATCAAGCTCAGTACCTTCTAGCATCGCATTCAGTGCATCGAGTTTAGTGTAAAAACCAAATAACGATTGTGCCTGATATTGCTTCGCTAATTCGAAAGAAAAAATGACTGTTTGTTCGGTTTGCTTTGCAAATTCGATTAAAGCCAAATCAGCTCGTTGCGCTTTGATGTCAAATTGCAGCATTTGTTTTTCAGCTGCAATTGCTGTTTGGCCGACGGTAAGGCCATAAACAACAAATGAGGCTGGTAACAACTGCAATTGCTTACTGTGCAACTTAAACAAACAGGTGAGGGAAAAAAATCCACTATGTAAATTTAACTTTTTTTTAATTAATTTTTTGTGACGAGAAAGTGGCGCACAATTAACATCATAATATTGGCGTATTCTCATAGGCAGAACTAACCTTTTGCAGCGAACGTTAAGCTAACACGATGCTCACCCAAACGTTGATGATTAACTGACAAATTTGCCTGTAGTGAATCAAGTAGGCCTTTAATATCGCCAGCTTTAAACACACCAGCTACCTTCAAAGATGCAAGTTCAGGATCGCTAAGCTCAAATCTCGTTGCTGTATAACGACTAACTTCTTGAAGTGCCTCGCTTAATGGTTCACCACTAAAGATCAGCATTCCATGTTGCCATGCAAGATCGCGTTGCACATCATCTGCTGAAAGCTGCTTAATTGGCTCAGTTTTACTGTGTTTAATCAGCGCTTTTTCACCAGATATAACAACATTCGCTTTTAGTTTTTTTATGTCAGAGCTGTTATCTGAAGCACTTTTTAATCTGTCAAAGTCACTTGCATCAACATGAGTATTTGGATCGGCAATCATTACTTTGCCTTCAGTGACCACTAATTCTAAGTCTGATGCAGTATTTCGCTGAACATTAAACACTGTACCAAGTGCAGTAAAAGATTTATCACCCGCGATCACTGTAAATGGACGGCTTGCATCTTTAGCAACGTTAAAACGCCCTTCGCCACGGTTTAAAATTAACTGGCGACGAGTTCCTGTATAAGTCACTTCAAGTTTTGTATTGGTATTAAGTTGTACAATCGTGCTATCTGGCAAGACGAATGTAGCTTGCTCACCCACTTTTGTCCGGTAAATCTTATTAAACTTCGCGTAATCGTTCTCTTCACTTTGCCAATAACTAGAATAAATCAACATAATGCAACCAAACAGCATCACAATTAGAAAGCTTGCGGCTGTTGCCATGCCAAATACTGCGGGCTGTTTTTGTGGTGCTTTGTAAGGAAACAGGCTACTTAGCTCGTTAAGTACACTCATTTCATCCCACAAGGTTGCAAGCTCAAAAAGTGCTTCTTGGTGAGCAGCACTTTGATGGGCCCACATATGTAATTGGCTTACTTCATCTTTTGATAAACCACGGTCAATGGCGCTTATCCACTGACTCGCCTGCTCTTGAATCATTTCTTTTGATGAAAACGGGTGAACATTACTCATTTGTTCACCTCTTTTGCAGCGAACTCTGTGGTTGTAGGGTGACTGTGGGTTTGAACGTCGTGAGATTTCATTGCTCGGTGAACATGTAGTAAGCCTTTGGCTATGTGTTTTTCAACAGTGCTTTCGCTGAGTTCCATTTTAGCAGCAATTTCCTTTTGGCTTAGGCCGTAGACTTTCTTTAAAATAAAGCATTTTTTTACTTGTGGACTTAGTTCGTTAGTTACTCGGCAAAAAAACAAAAAGCGTTCTTTTGAGGTCACCTCATCTTCTAAGGCCATTGAGCGCATTTGATGCTCAACTTGTTGTTGTTCATCTAACGACTCTTTATATTTATTATCCCATTTAGCAATATGGTTTAGTGCTAAATGTTTTGCCGTTTTCAGCATATAACTATGAGTGTACTCGATATTTTGTCTAAGATCGGCCTCATAACTTTTGATAAAGGTCTCTTGCACAATATCTTCTACATCATCAGGGCTGACGATACGTGATACAAAGCGCCTAAGCTTGCTCGATATCTCAGTAAAAGCGGTGATCACACCTGTTCTATCTGTCATCCTTAACTCACATTTATTATATTTTTATTGCTTTAGGGTACGAGATTTCAGTTTAATTACAAGCCATTTGTTAAAATTTTGTGCCTCACGTTAATACACCCAAATAAAATCATATTTATACCTTACATTTATTTAAGGCAAGCTGCTGATTTGAGTACATTTGTATAACCAACTTATCATCACAGTAAATCTAATAAACAATGACTAACAAAGCCTCAAAAGTAGATAAATATGATTTCTACTGGTTTACTTTGCTAACTCGTTTTAATAATCCTCATTAAAGTAGTTTTTTGTATCGATATAATCCGAGCAAAAGTAAACTAAAGGGTGTACCTTTTGCTATTTTGGGTATAAACTAAGCGAACTTTAAAATTGCATAGGACTGCCTTTGAGTTTTGGATGGCATTTCTTTGCTTACTTGCTTAACAATTGGACTGTGGAGTAAACATGCGTCTGCCTTTCGCACCTGCCAAATTATCTTTATCTGCTTTATTATTGGTTACTGCACCTATACTTTTATCTGCTTGCTCTAAAGCACCGGAGCAGCAAGGTCAAATGCACCCAGCTGCGGTTGCCACAATGACCATGAAAACTGAAGATGTGCCTTTTACTATCGAGCTGCCTGCAACGTTATCTGGTTCAAAAGAAGTCGAAGTTCGTGCTCGCGTTACCGGTATTCTTGAGTCACGTAACTTTGAAGAGGGCCAACGTGTAGAGCAAGGCCAGTCATTATTCACTATTGACCTTGAACCTTATCAACTTGCGGTTGACCGTGCTCAAGCAGCACTTGATGGCGCAAAAGCAGCTTTAATTCAGGCAGAACGTGATGTAAAACGTTTAGCAAAGCTACGTGCCGAGAAATCTGTTTCGCAACGTGACTACGATAACGCAAGTTCAGTCAATGATATTGCAAAAACAGATTTAGCTGCCGCTAAAGTAGCTTTGAAAGAAGCACAACTTAATCTTGAATATGCGCAAGTTAAAGCCCCTGTCGCAGGTGTAATGGGTCGTGAGTTTGTTTCTGAAGGCACTTATGTTTCTGGCCCAGATTTATTATTAACGCAAATGACTCAGTTTGATCCGATTCGCATTCGTTTTGGCTTATCTGAGCGTGAACAATTACAAATGCGTCAAGATGTTAAAAATGGCTCACTCACTTTACCTGAGCAAGGCCACTGGCAAACACAAATCAAATTACAAGACGGTTCTTTATACAGCAAAACCGGTGAAGTTAATTTCTCTGATGTCCGTATTAACCCGAACACAGGTACCAGTGAGTTTCAGGCAATTATCCCTAACCCTGATTTCCAACTTCGCCCGGGGCAATTCGTTCGCGTTGAGTTAAGTGGTGCAGTTCGCAAAAACGCTTTCATCGTGCCACAACGAGCCGTGCTTGATAACGGCACCGGTAAGTTTATATATGTAGTTAGCAAAAACGAGCAAGGTATGGATGTTGCGTTACCTGCCCCTGTCACTGTAGGTGAATGGATCAAAAAACCAGAAAACGAGCAATACCAAAATTTTTGGTTGATTCGCAGTGGGTTAAAAGAAGGCGACCAAGTTATTGTTGATGGCATGGCACGTATTTTCTTCCCGGGTATGCCTGTCAATGTTGGCAAACCAACCACTAACTCAAGCCACGCAGAATAAGCACAGGGAGTCTTATGTTTTCTCGTTACTTTATAGACAGACCCATTTTTGCGTTTGTTATATCTATTGTTATTGTGCTTGCGGGCCTTGCTGCGATGCGTAGCTTACCAGTTGCGCAATACCCTGAAATAGCACCACCGGTTGTACAAGTCACCGCGGCCTACCCTGGCGCATCTGCAGGAGTACTCGAACAAACCGTTGCTACACCGATAGAAAATGCCATTACCGGTGTTGAAGGCATGATGTATATGTCATCAACATCAACCAGTGCTGGCTCAACCACAATCGAAGTTACTTTTGAAATTGGCACTGATGTCGACCAAGCCGCTGTAAACGTAAATAACCGTGTAAAACAGGTTGAAGCACGTTTACCTGAGGAAACACGCCGCCAAGGTGTCGTGGTTCAAAAAGGCTCTTCTAGCTTTTTACAAGTGCATGCCTTTTACTCACCAGATGGTACACGCTCGAGTTTATGGACATCTAACTATGTCACTATGAACGTGCTTGATCGTATTAAACGAATTCCTGGTACAACGAGTGTACAAATTTTTGGTGCTAAAGATTATGCTATGCGCATTTGGCTACGCCCTGATGTTATGAGCCAATTAGGGGTTACGGTTGAAGAAATTGCCGGCGCAATCCGCGTACAAAACTCGCAATATGCCGCAGGTAAAATTGGTGCCACACCTACTACGCAATCTCCACAAGAGCTTGTTTATAGTGTTACAGCACAAGGCCGTTTATCTGAGCCTGAGCAGTTTGAAAACATCATTATTCGTTCAAATACTGACGGCAGTAGCTTACGCTTAAAAGACGTTGCCCGCGTTGAGCTCGGTTCGAAGGATTACAACTTCAAAGGGACGATTAACGGTAAAGAAGCGGTACTGTTAGGTATCTTCTTGCAACCTGGTGCTAACGCCCTTGATGTAGCCGAAGAAGTAAACAGTGTTATTGAAGAAATGAAAAGCCAGTTCCCTACCGGTCTTGCTCATTTAACGTCATACGACACAACCCGCTTTGTTGAAGTATCAATTCGTGAAGTTGTTAAAACACTGCTTGAAGCCATGGTATTGGTATTCTTAGTGGTGTATTTATTCTTACAAAACTGGCGCGCGACCCTAATACCGACCCTTGCAGTGCCAGTGTCACTATTAGGTACATTTGCTGGCATGTATATGCTGGGTTACTCAATTAACTCACTCACCTTATTCGGTATGGTGCTCTCTATTGGTATTGTTGTTGATGATGCCATCGTGGTACTTGAAAACGTTGAACGTATTATGCACGAAGAAGGCCTAGGTGCTCGAGAAGCTGCCGTTAAAGCCATGGGCGAAGTAAGTGGCCCTGTAGTGGCAATTGTTTTAGTACTTTGCTCTGTGTTTGTGCCAATTGCATTTTTAGGTGGCTTAACCGGTGAGTTATTCCGCCAGTTCGCAATTACTATTTCGATTGCTGTAAGTTTATCAGGTGTGGTTGCCTTAACTATGACGCCAGCTCTTTGTGTGCTTATTTTAAAACAAGAACACAAACAAACCGCCCGTTTTTTCTTATGGTTTAACGACATGTTTACCAAGATCACCGGCCGTTATGTAGGTGCTGTTGGTTTTATGGTGCGCCGTGGTCTGTTAGGTGTGATCTTAATGACGGGTATGGTTGCTGCTACAATTGGCCTTTGGCAAAATACGCCTGGTTCACTTGTACCAGATGAAGACCAAGGTTATTACATCTCTGCCATCTTCTTACCTGATGGGTCATCACTTGAGCGCACCGAGCAAGTAACACAGCAAGTTGTAAAAGCCGTACAATCAAACCCAGCTAACGAAAACGTGGTGGCGTTTACAGGTTTTGACTTTATTGGCGGTGGTTACAAAAACAGTGCTGCAACCTTATTCGTGACTCAAAAGCACTGGGATGAGCGTGAAGTTGATACCAAAGCGCTAGTACAAGAGCTCTTCATGAAAACAGCGGGTATTAAAGAGGCGCTTGTACTTGCCTTTAACCCTCCTGCTATTTTTGGTTTAGGTAATACTGGTGGTTTTGAATTCTACATTCAAAACAAAGGTGACAGTGACCCAGATAAACTACAACATGCAATGCAGTTGATGACAGCTGAAGCACAAAAAAGCCCTATCATCAGTGGCTTGCAAACACTTTGGCGCCCTGATGCACCACAGCTACGTGTTGATGTTGACCGTGAGCAAGCGCGTGCTATGGGTGTCGAAATTGATGACGCGTTCACTGCCCTTGCGGGTAACTTAGGGACTTATTACGTTAACGACTTCAATAAGTTTGGTCGCGCATGGCAAGTACTAATGTCTGCAGACGCTGAATTTAGAATGAAGCCTGATGACATTGGTCGTATCTATGTTAAAAACAACCAAGGTACTATGGTGCCGCTCTCAGCCTTTACCACAATTGAGTATAGCCGTGGCCCTGAAAACCTTAACCGTTATAACAACTTACCAGCAGTTAAACTGATGGGTAATGCAGCACCTGGTTACAGCTCGGGTCAAGCCATTGCTGAGGTAGAACGTATTGCACAAGCAGTACTACCACCTAATATGACCTACGAATGGACAGGCTCTGCATTCCAAGAAAAACGCAGTTCAGGTACCACGGGCATTGCCTTAGGTCTTGCTGTGATCATGGTGTTTTTGATTCTAGCAGCTCTTTATGAGCGTTGGTCACTACCGCTGTCTGTCATGCTTGCACTGCCATTTGGTACATTTGGTGCGCTTATAGCAGTATGGGTTGTCGGTATGACAAACGATGTGTATTTCCAAATTGGTCTTGTCACACTACTTGGTCTTGCCAGCAAAAACGCGATTCTTATCGTTGAATACGCCTTGATGAAACATCAACAAGGTTGGAGCGCAAGTACTGCTGCACTTGAAGCTGCACGTTTACGTTTTAGACCAATTATTATGACCTCTCTAGCCTTCATTTTAGGTGTTGTGCCATTAGTACTGAGCTCTGGTGCAGGTGCGGGAGCTCGTCATAGTGTTGGTACGGGTGTTATGGGCGGTATGATGGCTGCAACATTCCTTGCGGTATTCTTTGTGCCACTGTTCTTTTATTGGTTAACGGCGCGTAAGTTAACTGAAAAACGCTCAAGACAAGAGCTTGCTGATGAGATAGCAAAACATCACCAGCAAGAACATGTCAAAACCCAAGAGGGTAACCTGTAAAAAATGAAGGGCAAACAATGAGTTTGCCCTTTTTTTTTGATTATTTGATTACTAGCAATTTACTGCTTCGAGCGCTAGTATTAAGGAAAGATGTGTGGAGTGCAGCATGAATAATCAAAAATTAGCCGAATTTGAACAATTTTTTCAAATCAACGAGAGCAATCGCGTCAATTTATACGCCGTTGAACCTGAAGCTGTGCCAAAAACCAATGCTGAACTCGAAGCTGATATCCCCGCTTTATTTAAACTTGCTAACGAAGTAAATGAGCTTGAGCAAGCAACCTTACGCCCGCTTAGAAACCTAGGTGATGTTGCACAAGAACTAGCACTTTTTTTACAAGCACAATCACGTAAAATTGATTTAATTATGAGCCATATTTTAGCCTCTGAACAACCAGAAGATGACGCTAACTATTGCGATAGCTATGGCGGTGGCGGTGTAAAATTAACCTCATCAGAAGTATATGAACTTGGACAGACATTTCGCACTAAATTATTCTTACAACACGAAGCATCTGCCATTTATTGCTATACCGAATTAGTCGCCATTGAAAAATGTGATGATGACAAATACCAATATACCTTATTGTTTACGGCGATTCGTGATGCTGACCAAGATTTAGTCGTAAGAGCGGCCTTACATGCCCAAACTCGCCAACTAAAAAAACGTCAGCAAGAAAACAATTCGCCAGACAGTTAAAAATCACGCTTTATCGCGCACAAAAAGCTGACATCTATGGCTAAAATGCTAAACTAGCCCCACCTTAGTTTGTTTATTACCTTCATGAAATTTAGACTTTTACCTGAATGGGCTGAGCAAGATGCTGTTATGCTTACTTGGCCACACCAAGATACTGATTGGGCTGCAAATTTAACGGCTGTAGAGCCTGTGTATGTGGCACTTTGCCAAGCAATAAGCCAGCAACAAGATGTTGTGATTGTGGCCCATGATAATGCCCTTAAAGCACATATTGTCGGATTACTTGAAACCGCAAATGTTGATGCTAAGCGCATTCACTTTGTGGTGACACCCTGTAACGATACTTGGGCACGCGACCATGGCCCATTAACCTGTGCGAATATTGATGACGCAACAGAATTAAAAGTAATGGATTTTATTTTTAATGGTTGGGGCAATAAATTTGCAAGCGAACTTGATAACCAAATTAACCAAGTGCTTGTAAAGCAAGTTGCAAACCCTAAAAATGGTTATCAGCAAAGCGAACTGGTTCTTGAAGGCGGCGGCGTCGAAATCAACGAGCACGGTGTGCTACTGACTACAAGCGAGTGCTTGTTAAATCCAAATCGTAACCCAGAACTTACAAAAGCAGATATAGAAAAAACGCTAGTTGAGCAACTTGGCGCTACGTCTTTCCTTTGGATTGACCACGGCTACCTTGCTGGTGATGATACCGACAGCCATATTGATACACTGGTACGTTTTGCACCAAACAACACCCTTGTATATGTACAGTGTGATGATAAAAATGATGAGCATTTTGCTGCCCTTGATGCAATGGAAAAGCAACTGCAATCATTTAAAACAGCAGATGGTGAAAACTACACGCTGATTGCCTTACCTTGGCCAAAAGCAGTGTTCAATGAAGATGGTGACAGACTCCCTGCCACATACGCTAATTATTTAATTATCAATAAAACCGTTTTAGTACCAATTTATGGTGATGAAAACGACCAACTTGCGCTTGGTCAGGTTGGCAAAGCATACCCAGATCATACTGTGGTTGGTATTAATTGTGTGCCAATTATCCACCAATTTGGCAGCTTACACTGTATTACAATGCAATTACCGCGCGGCTTTTTAGCAGGAACAAACAATGACTAAACCAACGCATTTAAAGGTTGCTCTTGTTCAGCAATCAAACACCGATAATGCACAAGACAATATGGCAAAATCTATTGCTGGTATTCGTGATGCAGCAAGCCAAGGCGCAAAGCTTATTGTTCTTCAAGAGCTGCACCGTAGTTTGTATTTTTGCCAAACCGAAGATGTAGACGTTTTTGATTTAGCAGAAACAATTCCGGGCCCAAGCACAGACACCTTAGGCGCACTCGCTAAAGAATTAAATGTGGTGATCGTGTCATCATTATTCGAAAAGCGTGCCACAGGTCTTTATCACAACACCGCTGTGGTTCTAGAAGCTGACGGCAGTATTGCCGGCAAATACCGTAAAATGCATATTCCTGATGACCCAGGTTTTTACGAGAAATTTTACTTCACACCGGGTGATTTAGGTTTTCAGCCTATTCAAACCTCTGTTGGCAAATTAGGCGTGTTGGTGTGTTGGGATCAATGGTTCCCTGAGGCTGCACGCTTAATGGCAATGGCCGGTGCTGAAATTTTAATTTACCCAACAGCCATTGGCTGGGATCCGCGTGATGAAAAAGACGAACAAACACGTCAAAAAGACGCGTGGGTTATTTCACAACGCGCTCATGCAGTTGCCAACGGTGTACCGGTGATCAGCTGTAACCGTGTTGGTCACGAAAGTGATCCAAGCGGTCAAAGCGAAGGTATTCAGTTCTGGGGTAACTCGTTTATCGCGGGCCCTCAAGGTGAAATCTTAGCCGAAGCTAACAACAGTGATGAGCAATTATTGGTTGTTGAATTAGACCAAGCGCGTAGTGAAAACATTCGTCGAATTTGGCCTTACCTTCGTGATCGTCGTATCGATCACTATCAGGACTTAACCAAGATTTATCGAGACTAAGCAGTAAAAACAGTTTAAAGGAGTAGTAAATGGCGTTTGCGCAATGGGCAGCATTGCCTTGGGTAAAATCTGAAAAAGATAAAATTCAATGGGGACAACTTACCGGTAGCGGGCTTAGCATCGCCATCGCAGAAGGTGTAAAACAACACAACGAGCTGGTTGTGATTGTCACCCCAGATACGCCAAGCGCCCTACGCCTTGAAACTGAACTCGAATTTCTATTGCCTGAAAACCCAGTCATGGTCTTCCCTGACTGGGAAACTCTACCTTATGATCATTTTTCGCCGCATCAAGATATTATTTCTGCACGCCTTGCCACCTTAAATACATTAAAAAAAGAACAACAAAGCGTATTAATCGTGCCAGTATCAACCTTGATGCTACGTACAGCCCCTGCTTCGTTTATTTACGGTTCAACCCTTAACTTTAAAGTGGGCGATACCTTAGATACCCATACACTGCGTGAAAACCTTGAGCAAGCGGGCTATTTACATGTACAACAAGTGATGGAGCATGGTGAATACGCTATCCGTGGTTCTATCGTTGACTTATACCCTATGGGTAGCCCACACCCATTCCGTTTAGACTTTTTTGATGATGAGCTCGACAGCATTCGTTTATTTGATGTTGAAAGCCAACGCTCTGATGAAAAAGTCGACAAAATTGAGTTACTGCCAGCTCACGAGTTTCCAACTAACGACTCAGACATCGAGCGTTTTCGTATCAATTATCGTGAACAATTTGGCGCAAGTTCTGAGCAAGACTCAATTTATATGCAGGTTACCAAAGGAACTTGGCCTGCCGGTATCGAATATTACATGCCACTGTTTTTTGATGGACTGGCGACTATCTTCGATTACTTACCAAGCAATACGACGTTTATGCATTTTGGCGATATTGAACATGCTGCTGAGCAATTTTGGCACGATGTAAATGTTCGCTACGAAAATCGCCGTGTTGATCCTCTTAGACCACTACTTGAGCCAATTAAGCTCTATCAAAGTGTTAATGAGCTGTTTGGTGAATTTGGTAAATACGCACGTATTCGTTTATCACAAGCCAAATTAGGCACCAAAGCAGGCCATACAAACCTTGCCAGTAAAGAGCTGCCAAATGTACGTATAGATCATAAGTTACATGAACCGTATCAAGGTTTAATAAACTATGTTGCTAGCGAGAAAAAACAAAAAGGCCGCGTGCTGCTCTCGGTTGAATCGGATGGCCGCCGCGAATCATTACTGACATTATTAAAACCAAGTGGTTTAAAGCTCAAAGAGTTTGAAACTTTTAGCGATTTTACCAATAGTTCGAGCGATGTTGGCCTCATCGTTTCGCCACTTGAACAAAGTGTGGTGTTAGACGGTAAACCGCGTTTAACCATTATCACAGAACAAGAATTATTAGGTATTAAGGTATCGCAGCGTCGACGCCGTAAACACAAATACGAAGCCAGCCAAGATGCGCTTATTCGTAACCTTGCTGAGCTACGAGAAGGCCAGCCAATTGTGCACCTTGACCACGGTGTAGGCCGCTATCAGGGGCTTGAAACCATCGATGCTGCCGGTGTTATCACCGAGTTTGTTACCATCATTTACGCCAACGAAGCGAAGCTTTACGTACCTGTTTCAGCGTTACATATGCTGAGCCGCTATTCTGGTGGCGAAGAAGCCTCTGCCCCGCTCCATAAATTAGGCTCCGATGCGTGGGAAAAAGCTAAAAAACGTGCTGCCGAAAAAGTTCGTGATGTGGCTGCTGAGCTATTAGATATTTACGCAAAGCGCCAAGCAAAACCGGGTAACCAATTTAAGCTTGATGGCAGTGCATATCGTCAGTTTAGCGATAGCTTCCCATTTGAAGAAACCGACGATCAACGCAACGCCATTGAGTCTGTTCTTGGTGATATGCAAAGTAAACAAGCGATGGACCGTTTGGTGTGTGGTGACGTTGGCTTTGGTAAAACTGAAGTTGCAATGCGCGCAGCCTTTGTGGCCGTTAACGATAACAAGCAAGTTGCGGTGCTGGTACCAACAACACTGCTTGCTCAGCAACATTATGAAAACTTTAAAGATCGTTTTGCCGATTTACCAATTGAAGTTGGTGTTTTATCACGCTTTAATTCTACAAAAGAGCAAAAAGATACCCTAGATAAAATGGCTGAGGGTAAATTAGATATCGTTATTGGTACACACAAGCTTATTCAACAAGATATAAAATTTAAAGATTTGGGCTTATTAATTGTTGATGAAGAGCACCGCTTTGGTGTGCGTCAAAAAGAAAAAATCAAAGCATTACGTGCCGATGTTGATATTTTAACACTTACAGCAACCCCTATCCCACGTACCTTAAACATGGCAATGAGTGGTATGCGTGACCTGTCAATTATTGCCACACCACCTGCAAAACGTTTAGCGGTTAAAACCTTTGTTAGACAAAGGGATGCA
Organism: Pseudoalteromonas nanhaiensis; assembly: GCF_051235485.1. Taxonomy (NCBI): domain Bacteria; kingdom Pseudomonadati; phylum Pseudomonadota; class Gammaproteobacteria; order Alteromonadales; family Pseudoalteromonadaceae; genus Pseudoalteromonas; species Pseudoalteromonas nanhaiensis. Next base: position 142,158 of record NZ_JBPNYQ010000002.1, read on the forward strand.
GAACTAATTCGCGAAGCAATCCTGCGTGAAATTAAACGCGGTGGTCAGGTGTATTTCTTACATAATAATGTTGAAACTATCGACCGTGTTGCTGAAGAAATCAGTGAATGGGTACCCGAAGCCAGTGTTACAACGGCACATGGCCAAATGCGAGAACGCGAGCTTGAGCAAATTATGAGTGATTTTTATCACCAAAAATATAATGTCATTGTGTGTACCACCATTATCGAAACCGGTATCGATGTACCCACTGCCAACACCATTATTATGGATAGAGCAGATAAGCTGGGGCTGGCCCAACTACATCAGTTACGAGGGCGTGTTGGCCGAAGCCACCACCAAGCGTATGCATACCTTCTAACAGGTAATCCTAAGTCGTTAACCAAAGACGCTGTAAAACGTTTAGAAGCGATAGAATCGCTTGAAGATCTAGGCGCTGGCTTTGCACTTGCTACCCATGATTTAGAGATTCGTGGTGCGGGGGAATTACTTGGTGACGACCAATCAGGGCAAATGCAAACCATTGGTTTTAGTTTGTATATGGAAATGCTTGAGCAAGCCGTTAACGCATTAAAAGAGGGCAAAGAGCCAACCCTTGAGAATCTACTAGGTCAACAGACTGAGGTTGATTTGAAACTACCAGCCTTATTACCTGAAGATTATATTCATGATGTAAATGCTCGTTTAGGAATCTATAAACGCATTGCAAGCTGTGCTAACCTCAACGATATGGACGAATTACAGGTAGAGCTAATAGACCGCTTTGGTCTGCTACCTGATGCCACTAAAAACTTATTTAGTTTGCAGCAATTAAAACTGCAAGCAAGCAATATTGGCATTAAGAAAATTGAAGCAAATCCGAAAGGCGGTTATTTTGAGTTTAGCCAGCATACAAAGGTTAACCCTAGCTTCATTATAGGTTTGATACAAAGTGCACCACAGGTGTATAAAATGGATGGCGCGAATAAATTGCGCTTTGCGATTAGTGAGGCAAACCCTCACGAACGCTTAAAAATGGTCACTGCAATGATTGCAGATTTCGAGAAAAAGGTTAGCCATTAATGTTGTTAAGAAATAGTTTTTTGTTGCTGTGTTGCTTATTTACAAGCTCATCGTTTGCAACGAGATGGTTTGAAATTGAAGTACTTATCTATAAACAACGCCCAGCTCCTTATTTACAAGAAGATTTTTCTTTAAAGCATGATGAGATTACTGCTAAGCGCGAAAAAGATCTGCTTACTCCAGCTTATACAGCGCAAGCCAGAGAAGAGTGCTTAAATGGCGACAGTCGATTTCAGTCTACGACATTTGCAGATGCTATTATTACCTCGAATCCCCACTCTAACGTGTGCGATGAAAGTGTTGATTATTTATCTAGTTATGACGAATTACCCGTGACACCCGTAGTCGAAGCTCGCGACGACACGGATGAAATTTATCTACTCGCGCCCGAGCAGCTACAGTTTATCGAACAAAAAAAGCAACTAGATCGTAAAGGTCTCACGCCGATACTTCACACAGGTTGGCGTTTTCCTGAAATGAGCGAAAGTAAAGCCCCCAGTATTAGATTGTTTTCAGGTGATCATTTTTCACAAGCGCTCGATAGCCAAGCAACTACTGATAATGACTTTATTAATCTAGTTAGCCCGGTACAGCAATATATTCCCGAACAGTTACAAACGATACCGAAGTGGGAATTAGAAGGCTTGATGAAAATATACGTTCGCCATTACCTGTTTATTCATGCTGATTTTGATATTAGTCAGCGTTTAGAGAGTGGCGACTATGAAAAAGCACGTTTTTCACAATTTAAGCGTGTAATAAGTAATGAAATTCATTATTTCGATCACCCTCGCATGGGGATGATTGTACAAATAAGACGTTATAACCATTAATGGAAACTATTATGAAAAAATATATGGCAATTGCTGCTGCAACGGTAGCGCTTACTTTAGCTGGCTGTTCAAAAGTTAACTTAGAAAACTATGAAAAAATTAAAATCGGTATGGATAAAGCTGAAGTTGAAGCGATTTTAGGCTCAGCGGATAAGTGCGAAGAAAAAACACTTCATACTAATTGTATTTGGGGTAGCAAAGACAAAAATATCGAAATTACATTAGTTTCAGATAAAGTGTCGCTGTACAGCAAAACAGGTTTAGACGCTAAATAAACCTACCAGGGTGGTAATGTACCACCCTCGTTTCTCTTTATTTAACTGACGTCGAATATATCCTTTCAATATTAACAATTTTGCTGCGATTTAAGGTGATTTTGTAGCGCTGCATCAGTGTTTTTTCATCGTTTTGTGAAAAAACTAATACCATATTTAGTTGATACCTACGCTCAACTGCTTGCTTAGATATTTTATTGCTTTCAAGATGATAAAGTTTGCCTTCACCGCGTTTTAAATAACGTGCGAATGGCGCTAAACTAAATTGCATCGTTTGTTGTAGGGTATCGTAACCCGGTAAAAACTCTTTAGCATTAACGTGTGTTTCACTAGCAAAATGTAACCATTGAGAAGCTTGCTTGTTCTGATGGCGACGCTTAGAGAATATTTGTCTAACCTCTTTGGGGATACGCTTAAAAGCTTCGTATTCTAGCCAAATATACTGACTAGCAATGCGGTCTTTAGTGATACTATTTCTAAATTGAAAACGCCATTTTGGCCGCCCTCTTACTATTGCTCGCCATATAACGCGGGTAATATCCTCTTTGAATATCTCTCGCAGCCCATAAATTACACCTAAAATCAAAATTAAGGTTGCAGTTACCTCAGTAAAGGTTGAACGGGCGTTTAACACAACTAACATTACAAAGGCCATGATAACAGCCGTTACAGATCCCTTCACAATGCGCTTTAAATAGCTATTCAAATGTCGGGTATGACGAGTTAAAACCACACCATGTTCAATCAAACGTTGTAACAGGCGCATTTTATTAGTGATTCGATTGGCATCTTCAAGGGTTGATTGCGAGTTATATTCCTGCTCGTCACGGTAACTATTTTCAGTTTTACAAAACTCTAAAAGCTCGCTGCGCTCTTTTGCAAAATCGCTACTGCGTGGCCCTTCGTCTAGTAACTTTAAAAATGACTGTTCAACATGCCAACTTAAATAGTTATCGGCATTTTTATAAAATGGCAGTAGTTTTTCATCATCTGGTGTGTAACGTCTCAGCTTTTTAAGCAGCCCTTTGGTTTGCTCACATAATTCAATGGCTGCAGGGTAAAACTCTTCAGCTTCTTGATATTTTAAGGTGTCTTTAATATCAGCATTAAGCGCTAAACGAACTTGGTAGCAATATAAGTTTAAATTTTGTCGATAATCTTGCTGCTCACCTTTGTTTTTACTAACAAAGCGACTTCTCACCAAGGGTAAATGAATATTGTTGGCGTTATAAGCTAAATGTGATTTGAAATGGTTATTAAAAAATGACTCTTCACTAAGTGTTTGTGGATTAACACTCATCTCATTAGGGATTGAGAAATACAGATCTAAGCGCTGCTCTGCACGGGGAGTGAGTTCAGGCTCAATAATAAAAGATAGGTTTTCGTCTTGTTTAAGCAATATCACCTCGTTTGTTAAAAGTACCTCTACAGTTTACGCGTTGATAAGCTTTCAGACAATAAAAAAGCCCCGTAAAACGGGGCTTTAATAATCATTTCAAACTAGATTAGAACTTAACGTTCACACCAGCGAAGAAACGACGACCTAGTACATCGTATGTGTACGGGTCAGTGTTTGAGTCATTGTTACCTGAGTAGTAAGGTGCTTGCTTATCGAATAAGTTGTTAACACCTGCAGAGAATGACACTGTGTCGTTCATGATGTATGAACCACTGATGTCGTGGTATACAACAGTACCAACGCTTGGTACTAGACACTCGCTGTCGTCAGCAAGACATGCATAGCTGTCTAGGCCGTCGATCATACGTGCTTGGTATTGTGCATCCCAGTTGTCGCCAGACGCGTTAAGAGTGAAGTTAGACTTAACTTTCGCGTAGCTACCGATACCAGAAGTTACAAGACCTGTGTAATCGATTGTGCTTGTGCCTGAATCAACGATGTACTCATCAAGGATAGTTACATCAAGACCTGTGCGCCAGTTAAGACCTGCAGCTTCAAATGCATACTTGAAGTTTACGTCGTAACCTTTAGTCGATTCGTTACCAATGTTTTGTAATTGGTTGTTGAAGCTAATACGACCAGTGCTTTGGTTGAAGTTGATTGCAGAAGACTGACAAAGTGCAGTATCTTGGTTTTTGTATGAACCTGTAGCAGCGTCAAGACAGTTCTCAACGATGTATTGGTTGTTTACGCTTGAAATTGAGTTTTCGATTTCGATTTCATAGTAGTCAACAGTCATTGAGAAACCATCTAACCACTCTGGAGCGTATACGAAACCAGCTGTTACTGTATCAGCAAGCTCTGGCGTTAATTGGTCATTACCACCCACAGTTACTTCAGCTTGGTCTTGTGCACCAGGGAAGTTAACTTGTTCGAATGAAGGTGATTTACCTTGGTAAAGCTCAGATACTGTAGGAGCACGGAATGCAGTTGAACGAACAGCACGTAGCATTAGTTCGTCGTTTACACGCCAAGTTAAACCTAGTTTCCAAGTCTCATCTGAACCAAATGTGCTGTAGTCAAATGCACGTACAGCTGCGCTTAAGTCAACCATTTGTGCAAATGGTGCATCAGCTAGAAGTGGAACAGCAAATTCTACGTATGCTTCGTTAACGTCGAAACGACCACCTGTTGGTTCAACACGTGGGTCATTTGCAAGACCTTGTGAAGTTAGTGAATCTGGAACGTACCATGCTTTTTCTTCACGACGCTCGATACCCGCTGCGAAACCAACGTAACCAGCAGGAAGTTCCATTACTTCACCATTAAGGCCAGCAGAAAGAACTAATAATTGGCTACCACCTGAGTTGTTTTCAGTGTAGTTGTACTGTGCAAGGTTGCCAGCAGACCAGTCAGCTTGGTTTAGTGGGTTAAACTCACCTTCACCGATTGCATCTTGGATTGAACCCATGTTTAGAAGGTTTGTTGCACGGTCAACTGAATCGTTACGACCGAATACTACTGAAGTATCCCAGCCCCAACCGTTGTCGAATGAACCGTCTAGACCGATTACTGCACGTACTGTGTCAACAACTTGCTCATAACCGCGAGGACCTACGTCTGTCATACGACGACCGTAAGAGATATCTTCTCCGTCAGCAACACCATGAGAAAGAAGTGAATCACCCATAGTTTCTGCATCGTATTTGAAGTCAAACCATACTGGCTGTGGAGCCATTTGTTGAGTTGACCAACGCTTAGAGTAAGTGAATTCAGACACTAGACGCGTTTCATCAGTTACGTCAAAGTGGCCGATACCTGTAAGGTTTAAACGACGCATTGGCGTGTATAGGTAGCTTGTTGCTGAGTAGTTGTATGCATCACCAGCAGCAGTAAAATCATGCCAACCACCATCTGCTTGACCTTGAAGGTCTGCATTTTCAGCCCAAACGTGGCCGAAAGGTGTATAAGAAGAACCACCACAGTAGAAGCTACCGTTGTCGTAATCTTCTTCGATAGGACAATCAGAGAAATCACGATCTGCTTGAGAAGCATCGCCACGGTCAGTGTATTGTAAACCGATTACAACGTTACCACGGTCAAAGCTTGAACCCATTGTGATATCGAAAGACGTTTCGTCTGCATCGCCTTCACCAGTGATAGCACCGTTAAGGTTCATGTCTAGACCTTCGAAGTCGTCTTTTAAGATGATATTAACAACACCCGCTACCGCGTCAGTACCGTATACAGCAGATGCGCCGTCTTTTAGTACTTCAACTTGCTTGATCATTGATACTGGGATTGTGTTTAAGTCAACAGTAGATGCTGCACCAGTACCAGAGTTGATCATACGACGACCATTTACTAGTACTAGAGTACGTTGTGCACCAAGACCACGTAGGTCAACACGTGCGTTACCACCTGAACCGTTGTTAACAGCAGGGTTAGTCATTGCACCGCTTGCTGCAGTCATTTTTTGTAAAACGCCATCGATGCTTGATGCACCCATTGCTTTGATGTCATCTGCACCAATTAATGTTACAGGACTAGACGTCTCCATATCGGTACGCTTAATGCGAGAACCTGTAACTTGAATCTTTTCGATTGAATCTGCCGCATCTTCAGCAGCTAATACTTGCATGCTTGAGAACATTGGGATTGCTGATACAACAGCTAAACCAAGAATTGATTTTTTCATGTGAAAACCCTACTTGTTGGAAATTTACCTTAGTTAGGTAGCGCTCGTTATTATTCGAATCACGAGTCAGCGGCAGGCAACTTAGGCTCAGTTAACTGAACGAAAACTGAATGATAGAACAATAAAAAAACATCCTAAATTTCTAGTTTCCAATTGGGGTAATAAGGTTTCACGATGTATCAATGTTAACAGAAAAAAACACTATAAAATCAGTTTTCTACAATACTTTACAACCAAAAAAAATACGATTGAAATCAATTGCACGAACTTTGTAATCAAGTGTAACTAAGGCCGTATTGAGGCTACAAATGAAATTTTTACAACTTGATCACACATCGTTATAAAAACCGTAAAAGCTTGGTAAGACTGCTAACCATAGTTATTCACTAAAATTAACTAATTAGACAAAGTTAGTCGGTTAATCGCTGTATTGGAGGATGTTTTTTTAGATTTGTTCCAAAACTTTGTGGTTTTCTTGGAATAAGTTAGTTAAATGGCGTCGTTATGTATGAAAACTAATTTGATGGTGTGTATCACTTAGTCAAATAAACAGTTACTTGGTGATACACATATAAATGTTGCGGTATTAAGGTTGGATAGAATCGAAATAATAAAAAAGCGTGTGTGTTTTGTTACTAGCGTCTTGATAGGTCACGGTCATCTTCCATGTCATGACGGGTTCTGAACACGCCCCTACCATTGTATTAGCAGTCCATATTTGTTCAGTGTTAGTAAACTGAACTGGGATGAACCCCATATACATAGTTACACCTTCAAGTTTAGCTGAGGGATTTTTGGCATCATCTGGCAAATTCAAGTTAATTGTAAAAGGGGTTTCTGGGCTAACTTTAGAATTACTTAACCAAACTTCTACATTATTAGTAAATTGACATCGGCTATTATTTTCACAGCTTGTACTTGCGCTACCCTCTTCTATACTTTGGTAATCACACGCAGCAGTAAAAATACTGATCAGGAAAACTGGGAGTAAACTAATTCTCACTTTCTTTGCCTGTATAAAATAAAAGCGGATACTAGTCAGGTCATAGATAAAAGACAACTATGCTCGATGGAATAAGCTAATAAAAATACAATCACTGACAAAAAATAACCAACAAAACATCAAAAATTGATTGATGTCATAATTTTATGCAATTGACCTATCTTTTTAAGGTCAAAAATTTTATCATTTCCATCGCAAAAATAAGGGTTTCTCGAGTTTGTTTTCTGAAGCTAACACCTTTTAGCTAGCTTTAGGTAACACACTTGTGAAGTAATAGTAGGCCCCACTTTTATCAAGTGGGTAATTCATTTCTAAAACGCATTAATTGCAGCGGAAGCCAGAAAATGAGCCAAACAGTAGCATCACAAACTGAGTACAATTATAAAGTTGTACGCCAATTCGCTATTATGACAGTGATTTGGGGCATCGTTGGCATGAGTGTTGGGGTTCTGATTGCTGCCCAATTAGCTTGGCCAGCACTTAACTTTGATACACCATGGTTAACTTACTCTCGACTACGTCCGTTACATACGAACGCAGTAATTTTCGCATTTGGTACAAGTGCTCTTTTTGCGACGTCTTATTACGTCGTACAACGTACGTGTCAAACGCGCCTTTTCTCAGATAAACTAGCAGCCTTCACCTTCTGGGGTTGGCAACTTGTTATCGTACTTGCAGCGATCACCTTACCTTTAGGTATCACAAGCTCAAAAGAATACGCAGAACTTGAATGGCCAATCGATATTCTTATCGCCGTTGTTTGGGTTACATACGCAGTTGTATTCTTCGGTACGCTAATCAAGCGTAAAGTATCGCACATCTATGTTGCGAACTGGTTCTACGCTGGTTTCATTATTACTGTTGCCGTTTTACACATTGTAAACAGCATGGCAATTCCAGTTTCACTTACTAAATCATACTCTATCTACGCAGGTGCTGTAGATGCAATGGTTCAGTGGTGGTACGGTCACAACGCTGTTGGTTTCTTATTAACTGCTGGTTTCTTAGGTATGATGTACTACTTCGTACCAAAACAAGCAGGTCGCCCTGTTTACTCTTACCGTTTATCGGTAGTTCACTTCTGGGCACTTGTTTCTTTATATATCTGGGCAGGTCCTCACCACCTACACTACACTGCGCTTCCAGACTGGACGCAAAGCTTAGGTATGGTTATGTCAGTTATCCTATTCGTTCCATCTTGGGGTGGTATGATCAACGGTATCATGACGTTATCAGGTGCATGGCATAAACTACGTACTGACCCAGTACTTCGTTTCTTAGTTGTTTCTCTATCTTTCTACGGTATGTCTACGTTCGAAGGCCCAATGATGGCTATTAAGTCTGTTAATGCGCTTTCACACTACACTGACTGGACTGTAGGTCACGTACACTCAGGTGCACTAGGTTGGGTTGCAATGATTTCTATCGGTGCTATCTATCACCTTATCCCTGCACTATTCTCACAAGGCCGTATGTACAGTGTTAAACTAGTTAACACGCACTTCTGGTTACACACTGTGGGTGTTGTTCTATACATCGTAGCAATGTGGATCTCAGGTGTAATGCAAGGTCTAATGTGGCGTGCAGTGAACTCAGACGGTACGTTAATGTACAGCTTTGTACAGTCATTAGAAGCTTCGTATCCGTTCTATATCATGCGTTTCCTAGGCGGTGTATTCATCGTAACAGGTATGCTAATTATGGCTTACAACGTTTATCGTACTATTGCTGCGAAGAAAGATTCGCTTCAATTAGACGCTGACGCACAATTAGCATAATGGAGTAGCACGATGAGCAATAATAATTCACAAAACAAACACGAAATAGTCGAAAAGAACGTTGGCCTTATGGCTATCTTGACTGTTTTTGCTATCAGCTTTGGTGCATTGGTAGAGATTACACCACTTATGTTCCAAGACGATACGACTAAACCTGTTGATGGCTTGCGCCCTCTTACAGCGTTAGAAATGGAAGGCCGCGATATCTATGTACGTGAAGGTTGTTACAACTGTCACTCACAAATGATTCGTCCTTTCCGTGACGAGGTTGAGCGTTATGGTCATTACTCTGTAGCTGGTGAGTCAGTATGGGATCACCCATTCCAATGGGGTTCTAAGCGTACTGGTCCTGACCTAGCTCGTGTTGGTGAGCGTTACTCAGACGATTGGCACCATGCTCACTTAATGGACCCACGTGCTGTGGTTCCTGAGTCAAACATGCCAGCGTTTCCTTGGTTAGATGAAAACAGAGTCGATACAACCCATACTCTTAAAAAGCTTCAAATATTCCGTGATAGCTTCGGAATTGATAAATCAAGCGACCGTTACGACGGTAAAGGTTATGGTAGCGACGAAGAGTTAAAAGCTGACATTGCGAAAATTGAAGCCATGAACGATGGTAAAGGCGCGACTGAAATGCAAGCTCTTATCGCTTACTTACAACAGCTTGGCACACACTTGAAGTAATTATTATGGATTACGGAACATACAGAGGCATTTTAACTCTGGTAATTTTAGTACTGTTTATTGTGATTGTTGTATGGGCATACAGCAAGCGTAGCAAAAGTCGATTTGATAACGCTGCTAATGCCATATTTGAAGATGAAAAAAAACACAACAACACAATCTCTAACGAGGAAAAGGAGTCTGAGAAATGACTAGCTTTTGGAGTATATGGGTTATTGTATTAACCCTTGCGTGTCTTGCTATCATCTTCGGCCTACTTCTGTGGAACTTGAAAAACTACACAGGTGTTAAAGAAGGCGAAAGCTGTGGTCACGAATTTGATGGCATTGAAGAACTAAACAACCCACTACCAAAATGGTGGACTTATATGTTCTTCGCGACATTTGTATGGTCTGTTTATTACCTTGCAGCTTACCCAGGTTTAGGTAATTGGGAAGGTTTAGGTAAATGGACAAGTTCTAACCAAGGTATTACTTCTCTAGCTGAGTCTAAAGAAGCAACTGAACAAGCATTAGCTAATGGTGAGAACGTTCAATTAGACCAAGAGTTTATTGCAGCAGATGAGCGTTTTGGCCCAATCTTTGAGTCATACGCGAAGCAAGATATTGAAGCACTTGTAAAAGACGAAAAAGCGCTTGAGATTGGTCAACGTTTATTCTCTCAAAACTGTGCTCAGTGTCATGGTTCAGATGCACGTGGTGGTTTAGGCTTCCCTAACCTAACTGATAAAGATTGGTTATATGGTGGTACACCAGACAAAATCAAAGAAACACTTCTTTATGGTCGTGTTGCTGCGATGCCACCTTGGGGTGATGCACTTGGTGAGCAAGGCATTAAAGAAATGACTGCTCACGTACTAAGCTTATCTGGCCGTACTGTAAACCAAAAAGATGCCGAAGCAGGTGCTGCGAAGTTCGCAATGTGTGCAGCGTGTCACGGTGCTGACGGTAAAGGTTCAGTTGCACATAACTTACCATTTGGTGCACCTAACCTTACTGATAACATCTGGTTGTATGGTGGCTCTAAACGTGCTGTTGAAGAAACACTTAGAAATGGCCGTGCCGGTGTAATGCCAGCATGGAAGGACATTCTAGGTGAAGATAAAGTACACCTACTAACAGCGTACGTTTACAGCTTATCGCAAGATAAATAACCACGTCGTTAATAAAATGTATAAACAATTAATCTTTTAATTCAATAGATTAATTAAGATCAAAAAAGCCTCCATCTGGAGGCTTTTTTTTAGTCTTTTGCTTTTAGATCCGATAAAATGCGTACAACATTTTTTAAGGTATAAGTACTATGAAACCGACTCCTTGGTATAAAAACTTTTGGCCATGGTTTTTAATCTCCTTCCCGCTTGCTGCAATTATCGGCTGTTTTGGTCTAATTTATATGGCTATTGGCAATGGCCCTGATATGGTTGTTGATGACTACTATAAAAAAGGCAAAGCAATTAACCTTGAACTCAGTAAATTCAATAAAGCCAAAGCACTATATCTGCATGGTGATTTAGACGTAACTAATGATAAAGTTAGCTTTAAGTTTACTAAAGGTGATGCAAGCCAAGTTCACTCTTTAAAAATGTCATTTTATCATCGCACCATTAAAGCCAACGACTTCAATGTTAGTTTAATGAAAAACGCTCATGGTGACTTTACAGCCCTACTCGACACTCACGTTGACGGTGCATACACAGTGTTTATTGAACCTATCGATAATAGTTGGAAGCTAAAAGAAGACATTACTCTTCCTACTGATAAAACAATTTCGATTAGCCCTGAATATAAGTAGTAAACTCAAATGTCCGATAATTGCTTTCATTGTCTTGAAAGTGTGCCAAAAGGCTTTAATGCGACTGTCGAAATAGACGGTAAGGCACAACCTATGTGTTGTATTGGTTGCCAAACGGTTGCTGAGAATATCGTCGCCCAAGGCATGACCGATTACTATAAGTTTAGAACTGTGCGCTCTGGTAAAGTAGAACAACTTGTTCCAGAGCAGCTTGAGTTAATTAAGAGCTACGATAACGAAGATATACAAGATGAGTTTATTTCAGCCACAAATGACTTATCAGAAGTGCTTCTTACCGTCGAAGGTATCACCTGTGCTGCCTGTGCTTGGTTAATCGAGAAACAATTACTCAATTTAAAAGCAATTAAGCGTGTGGATGTAAATACATCGACTAATCGTGCGATGATCCAATGGGATAAATCGGTTACTCCACTTAGCCAAATTATCACTTCATTACACGAAATCGGCTATAAAGCTTACCCGTTTCAGGCAGACCTTGAAGCGAGTCAAAAACAACAAGCCGCTAAAGCCTATATCCGCCGATTAGGTGTTGCAGGTCTGATGACTATGCAAGTAATGATGTTCGCTTTTGCCATGTATTTTGGCATGTTCTCGGGCATGGAAGAAAACTTTGAACAGTATTTCCGCTGGATAAGTTTAGTTCTTGCTTCACCGGTTATTTTATACAGCGCCCTACCGTTCTTAACCAATGCAATTAATGGTTTAAAAGCCAAACAGCTCAATATGGACTTACCCGTATCTTTAGCGATTTTTGGTGCTTATGGTGCGAGCTGCTATGCCACATTAATGTCGGTTGGCGAAGTTTATTTTGAATCTATCTGTATGTTTACCTTCTTATTATTACTGGGTAAATATTTAGAATTTAGAGCCCGTTTAAAAGCCAGTGAATTTACTGCTAACTTACAAAAACTTTTGCCTTTAACTGCACGAATTATCAATAGCGATAATCAAGAATCAATTATTGCTGCTAAAAAGCTTAAATTAGGCGATGTTGTTTTAATTAAAGCAGGCGAAACCATTCCTGCTGATGGTGTTGTGATCAAAGGTAAAACAACTGTTGATGAAGCCATGATGACAGGCGAGCATCAGCCAGTTAATAAATTTATCAGCCATCAGGTTTACGCTGGTACTATTAACCACGATGGCGTGATCAGTATTGAGATCAATAAAATCGGCCAAAATACGCTGCTTAATCAAATTATTAAGTTACAACACACAGCATTAACAAAACGCCCTCGATTAGTTGAGATAACAGATAAAGTCGCGCAGTGGTTTGTTGCGTGTTTATTACTGTTTGCCTCCATTACAGCGATTGGCTGGTATCAAATAGACCCTGAGCATGCTTTTTGGGTTACTATTTCGGTGCTTGTTGCAACCTGCCCTTGCGCCCTTAGTTTAGCGATTCCAACTGCACTAACCTGTGCCGTAGCCAGCCTTACAAAGCGTGGCATTTTAATTAAACAAGCCCATGTGTTAGAAACGCTACCACAATTAACAGATATCGCCTTCGATAAAACAGGTACTTTAACGCAGGGTCGTTTCACTATTGAGCGTGTTGAAATGGTCAGCAGCCATTATAGTGAAGCTGATGCATTACGATTAGCAGCGCAACTTGAAAGCTTCTCGGAACACCCAATTGCCAATGCGTTTGCAACTTACAACGACACGGTTAACCCTATCGAAAATGTCACAATCGAACCGGGGAAAGGTATTACAGCAGAGCTTAATAAACAGCACCTAGCGATAGGTAAAAGCGGCTGGTTTGATACCGAAAAAGCAGATGCACAAGCAACCTTGTATGTCGATAAACAAGTAGTTGCGCGCTTTTATCTCGCCGATAGCTTACGTAACAACGCAGAAAAACTAATCACAGAGCTGCACTCTCAACAAATAAAGTGTCACATGTTAACGGGTGATGCATCAAACAGTGGTGAGCGAATCGCAAAACAGTTAAATTTAGATACCGTGCACGCAGCATGTAGCCCTCGCGACAAACAAACTCATGTTGAAGCACTCGCAAACAAAGGCGCCATTGTTGCCATGGTGGGTGATGGAGTCAATGATAGCCCAGTATTTGCCAGTGCCCATTTATCTATTGCAATGGAAACAGGCGCTGATATTTCCAAAAACAGTGCTGATGTGGTATTACTCAATAGTGATCTAACTGCCATCGAGCATTTGCTAACTGTGTCGAAAAAGACACGCCGTATTGTTAAGCAAAACTTGGCACTATCACTTATTTACAATGGTTCGATTTTACCACTGGCAGCCCTTGGGCTTGTTGCTCCTTGGATGGCCGTCATCGGTATGTCTGCAAGCTCCATTTTGGTTATTACCAACTCATTAAGGTTATTAAAACTATGAGTATCATCTACATGCTTATCCCGATTGCTATATTATTTGTGCTAATTGCTATTGGGGTGTTCTTTTGGGCTGTAAAAAGCGAACAATTTTCTGATTTAAACAAACAGGGCCACAGTATCCTGTTCGAAGACGATAAAGAGCAGCACAACAAAAGTAATGATTGATCCGCTGTTTATTAGTGCATTTGTAATGGGTTTGCTAGGCAGTGGTCACTGTCTAGCTATGTGTGGTGGCATTGCCAGTAGTTTACAACTTGCTGCTAACAAAAACCGCGCAGTCAGTTTTTCTGTTGCTTATAATCTGGGACGTGCGCTTAGTTACATGCTTGCTGGTGCCTTAGTCGCTGGAATTAGCAGCCGTTTTGCAGCGCAAAATACCACTATTTCTATAGCATTATCGTTTTTAAGTGGCATTTTTATGCTCCTTGTTGGGGTTTATATTATGCGCTTAGCGGCGACCCTACAGTGGTTAGAAAAACTAGGAAAAACCCTAGTATGGCAGCATTTAGCTAAGCTCAATCGTTATTTATTACCGGTCGATACAACACCTAAAGCCCTACTCTATGGCGCTTTATGGGGTTGGTTGCCCTGCGGATTAGTTTATTCAGCACTGACTTGGGCTCTCACCAGTCCATCAGCACTACATGGGGCTGGAGTAATGTTATTTTTCGCGTTAGGAACCTTTCCTGCGATGATAAGCGTAGGTCTAGTCAGTCAAAAAATAAACGCTATTTTCAACCATTTTTGGACTAGGGTTATTCTAGGCAGCGTAATAATATGGTACGGTATATACTTATTAATTATAGCAACCGATAAGCTAGTTCATTAATCTTACGCGTTGTTAACTTATTTGAATGGATTTGATGTATGGACTTCTCACAAAACAAGTCAAAAGGCTTATGCACAATTAGCTGTAATAATTGCAGTATTAGCCAGCTATGTTTGCCATTTTCATTAAACGGTCAAGAAATGGATCGTCTTGATGAAATCATCGAGCGCAAAAAACCACTGCACAAAGGTGACTTTTTATTTGAGTCTGGTGAAAGCTTAAATGCGATATATGCGGTACGCTCAGGTTCGTTTAAATCTTACACGTTATCTGAGCAAGGCGATGAGCAAATTACTGGTTTTCATTTAGCTGGTGATTTAGTCGGTTTCGATGCAATTAACAAAATGGCTCATCAAAGCTTCTCGCAAGCACTTGAAACCTCAATGGTATGTGAAATTCCATTCGATACCCTCGATGATTTAGCAGGTAAATTACCAAAGCTACGCCAACAAATTATGCGTTTAATGAGTAATGAAATTAACTATGACCAAGAAATGTTATTGTTACTCAATAAAAAGTCAGCTGAAGAGCGCCTAGCGAGTTTTATCTATAATCTTGCAGAACGTTTCGGTGAGCGCGGTTTTTCGCGTAAAGAATTCCGTTTAACCATGACACGTGGCGAGATCGGTAACTATTTAGGCCTTACTGTTGAAACAATTAGCCGCCTTTTAAGCCGCTTCCAGAAAGCTGGTTTTATTAAGGTTGAAGGTAAATTTATCACCATTTTGGACCAGCAAGCACTTGCAACAACAGCAGCGATTAAATGTAAGTAGAGTTTGATTTAAAGCAACTTTCTATTGTTTGCCCCTTTAACTGTTCTAAATTTAGGTTACACTCAAAGTACTACTTTTTGCGGAACAGTTAAGGAGCAGCACATGGACGCAATTAAACGAATTTTAGCAGTTATAGACCCAACCAAAGAGCAGCAACACAGTTTAAGCCGCTCAATTGATCTAGCCAAAAAATCTGGCGCGACCATCACCGCTTTCCTCAGTATCTACGACTTCTCTTACGAAATGACCACGATGCTTTCTGCTGATGAGCGTGAAGCGATGCGTGAGGCAGTAATCAAAGATCGCCAAGCATGGCTAGACGAGCAAATTGCACTTTATCCTGAGCTTACCATTGATAGCTGTGTTGTTTGGCATAATCGTCCTTACGAGGCAATCATTAATACTGTTATTAATGATGGCTATGATTTAGTCGTAAAAGGTACCCATCAACACGATACGCTTAAATCAGTTATCTTCACGCCAACTGACTGGCACCTAATTCGCAAGTGCCCTGCTCCAGTTTTACTTGTTAAAGAAAAAGAGTGGCCAGCACAAGGTAATATTCTTGCAGCAGTGAACGCGGTAAGTGAAAATGAACAACACCTTGAACTTAACAAACGTATTATTAATGATGCTCGCTTCATTTGTGATTTAGCGAATGCCACTCTTAACCTTGTGAATGCATACCCTGCAACTCCGGTTAACATTGCTATTGAAATTCCTGAGTTTAACCCGGGTGTTTATAACGAATCAGTTAAGAAACATCACTTTGAATCAACGCTTTCGTTAGCTGAAGGGTTTAATATTGATAAAGCTCATTGCCACATTGAAGAAGGCTTACCAGAAGATGTCATTCCTGATGTTGCTGCACGGTTAAACAGCGAATTAGTAGTGATTGGTACTGTCGGTCGCACCGGGTTAAGCGCGGCGCTTGTCGGTAACACTGCAGAGCATGTCATTGATAGTCTTGATTGTGATGTATTAGCGTTAAAACCAGACGGCTACGTCAGCCCTCTTGCTAAATAACATTTTTAAAATGCATTAAAAAAGCCCCATTTCGGGGCTTTTTTTATACCAATTCGCTTAAGTATTATTGCGGATTGGAATTATATGTTTGTTACATCAATAAATAATGATTCATCAATGTTTGTCGAAGAGACTACCGCCTCGCTAAAGTCATAGCTTTCACGATTACCTTCTCTATCAAGTGGTAAGTTTTCAAAATCAAATAAGTTTCTGTCTGCAAGCTGACTTGGGCTAACATTCTGTAAAGACTTAAAGATACTCTCAACACGACCAGGAGTTTTCTTATCCCACTCTGTTAGCATAGCTTTAATTGATTGACGCTGAAGGTTTTCTTGTGAGCCACACAAGTTACAAGGAATAATCGGGAAATCTTTATGCTCTGCGTATTTAATTAAATCTTTCTCACGGCAATATGACAACGGACGAATGACTACGTTACGTTCATCATCAGAGCGTAATTTTGGTGGCATTGCTTTTAATCGTGAACCATGGAACATATTTAAGAACATTGTCTCAACAATATCATCCATGTGATGACCAAGTGCTAGTTTTGTCGCGCCAATTTTTTCTGCGAATGAATAAAGTGTGCCGCGACGAAGTCGTGAACAAAGACCACACGTCGTCTTACCTTCTGGTACTTTTTCCTTTACTACTGAGTAGGTATCTTTATCAACGATGTAATACGGGATATTTAGCGTTTCAAAATAATCAGGCAAGATATGCTCTGGAAAGCCTGGCTGCTTCTGATCAAGGTTTACCGCAATCACTTCAAATTTAATTGGCGCTGCTTTTTGTAAATTAAGCAAAATATCTAGCATCGCAAAAGAATCTTTACCACCACTGATACACGCCATAACAACATCACCGTCTTCAATCATGTTGTAATCAGTAATCGCGTTACCAACATGCCTTCTTAGACGCTTTTGAAGTTTATTAAATTCAAGAGTTTCTTTTCTAGTATCAGTTTGATTCATTTGCTCTGCTCATACAGGCTTTGCTAAGCCATGTTTCATAGTAAAAAGTTCGGCGTGGATTATACGGACTTTTTATACGAGTTGAAATGATTAGCTTGGGATTATTGCTGTTGTACTCTGCAACTTAATTTATATAAAAGCACAAACAAATCGAAAACAATACATTCGTATTTTACTGTATACACATAGGCTCACTTTGAGCAGGTATAATGCTCCTCTTGGCTGTCATCTGCTGGTGTGCACCACTTTAACAATACCTCTTTTAGAGATTCATACTTTATTGGTTTAGCAATGAAATCATTCATCCCAGCATCAAAACAACGCTGCTTATCTGCAATTAATACATTAGCTGTCAACGCAATGATAGGTGTTGATTTAAAGGCTTCTTTCTCGCGTATTTTTATTGTTGCCTGTGGGCCATCTAAAACAGGCATTTGCATGTCCATGAAAATAATATCAAATAACTGTTTCTCACATTGTAATATGGCTTGCTCGCCATCATTTGCTATTTTTATTGAGCTAATATTAAATTCATTTAGCATCGCTTCGATAACGACCTGATTGATTTCATTGTCTTCAACAATCAGAACATTTAGTCTTGAGAAATCAAAAGACTCATCTGGAAATTTCATCAGCGTTACCTCTTTTATATCAGCATGCTTAAAGCTCTGTTTTGCTACCATCTGAAAATAAAAACGTGAACCAACACCAGCTTCACTTTCAACATGTAAAGTTGTGCCCATCAAATTGAGTAACTTACTCGAAATAGCCAAACCTAACCCTGTACCACCAAAGCGACGTGTAATTGAGGCATCAGCTTGTGAAAAGGCTTCAAATAAATTACTCATGTGCTCTTTTACAATACCAATCCCAGTATCTATTACGTTAAACGTTAAGCTAAATTCATCATTACGTTGAGCAATTTCAACACTCAACGTCACATTACCCCGCTCTGTAAATTTAATTGCGTTACCAAGTAAATTAATTAGTACTTGTTTCAAACGCGTTTCATCTCCTAAGAAGATGGCCTCTTTGCCATCAGGGCTTGTTTCAATATTAAATTGAATATTCTTGCTATGTGCTTGTTCTAAAAATAGATGCTGGAGTTCATCTAACATACTGCTTAACTTAATTGGTTGAGATTCTAGCTCAATTTTAGAAGCCTCTATTTTACTTAAATCCAAAATATCATTAATAATCACTAATAAACTCGAACCAGAAGACTGAATAATAGCAAGCATCTTTGCCTGTTCTGTAGTGAGTGTTGTTCTATTCAATTGTCGAGCCATTCCTAAAATACCATTCATAGGAGTTCTTATTTCATGACTCATATTGGCGAGAAACTCTGATTTTACTTTTGTCGTGTGCTCTGCAACTTTTTTTGCTTCAGAAAGATCACGACTTAAAATACGAAAGCTATCTGCTGCGCTTGCAAGAACTCCAATTTCATCTTTACGATTTAAATCATGGATTGGTGCCGATAAATCTCCTTCTAAAAAGCGTTGAAAACTGACAGTGAGCCTCTTGATGGCTTGAGATATTTGTAGATGAAAAAAAGCGGCAAGCGCTAACACATAAATAAACACGACAGCCGCCAGTGCTTTTAATATTTTTTCGGTTTTAGAAACTGTGATTTCCGCGTCTTTTTTGATCTGATTTAAATGGGCTAAAGAATTCTCTCTTAACTTATTTGCTAGTGTACTAAACTCGATTGCATCCCCCGCCATTACAACATTTACCAAACTAAAGTAGTTGCGATTGGCTTGAATAGCTTTTGAAAAAGCGTTCTGATAAGTGCTCGCTAATGTCGCTGTTCTTATAATTTCACTCTGAACATCATCTTGTTGTGTCATAGCTAGATCATTATTAAGCCCAGATAACACTTGCAAAGCATTATTAACGGCAGTTCGTTTTGTATAGTCTTTTTTAGTTAAAAATTGATAGGCATCACGATGTAGCACATGCCACATATTGAGGCTTTCCGCGATGATCAACATTTGTTCATTAGAAACAGCTAGCTTCTTTAGGTTTTCAAGATGAGTAACGGCCTCAAAATAAATGCTCGGAAGTTCAACTTCGATGAGCTCTGCTCTAATTTCATATCGCTTCGTGAGCACACCTAAATTATCATTATATCTGCCGATTAACTCAGACATAGAGTCTAAATATACTTGGCTATCACTCTCATCTGATTTCAAGTTAACTTCATCTAAACGGCTTTTTACACTGTCGAAATTCTCTATGATTTTACTAAAAACAGCTTCACTTCCAGACGAGCCATAGACAGAGATATCTCTTTGCATTTCAACAATATCTTTGTTTATGCTTAAGATGCTTACTGCATAATTGCTTATTCGGCTAATATCATTGAAAGACACTTCAATTGTTTTGAGGCGCTTGTTCATCACAACAAAGCTTATTCCCATGACTAATATCACCAGCATTAATGCAAGTAATACTTTAGCTGCCAGTGACTTAGAAATGATATTAATCAATTTAATTCCCTATGAGTTTAATAGCTCATACCACTTATCTAAGCTGTAATCATAATTAGGCATTACTGTATTCCAAACGGCAATATTCGAAAAACGCTTTATATAACTGCCACCATCTCGCATCTGACCCGCTTTAACCGACACTTTTCCATCTGTACCTTGCAGGTCTATTGATGCAGCTTTTCCTTCATACCAATAATCCCATTCCGGCTTTGACATAAGCGGCTGACTGCGCTCGGGGTTAGAAATATAATAACCTTGGCGCGCAATAAATGCTCCAGGATAGCCAGATAACCACCAATTCATATACTCATATGCCGCATCTTTTACATGCCCTTGTGTATTTGAAGATAAGCACATAACCCCATGCCATGCACGGTACCCTTCTTTGGGAGAAGCATAAACAACAGGTATCCCCTGTCCTTTACATGCACTTACACCTGGAGAAAACATACTTTGAATATTGACCCGTTTCATTTTCATGAAATCTACAGACTGCGGAACAGACGTCCAAAAGCCAGCGAAATGACCTTGCCTTTTTTTCTCGAGTAGAATTGCAAATAGCTGATCTATTTCAGAAATACTCATATTGCCAATATCGTTGAAACGCATCAGTCCTTTGCCTTGAGCTGCTAAAGCTGCATCAAAGATTCCAATAGTGGGAGCATTCACTAAAGCCACTTTACCTTTGTTTTTTTCATCAAGTAACCAAGCCCATGACTCTGTTTCATAAGGAATACCTTGTTCTATAAAATTAGTGTTGTAGCCAAATGAATCAACATTATGGACATAAGGCATAAAACTAATTTGCTTTGTAGGTGTAGTTCCCAAGGAGCCATCGGCTTGAACATAAAGTAACTTGTTAGGTGAATCTCCGGCTCCTATGCTTGCTTCAGGTGTAATCTTGCCTGTTTTAGTCAAAGGGTTAATTTCTTGCCAATAGTTTAATCTATCAATATCTAATGGCTGTATTGCACCTGCTTGCCATAGTATGTTGATTGAATCAGACCATTGCTCATAGAGATCGAATGAATTTGGGTTTGCAGCTGCTTTTTGTAGTACAGCAGCACTGCCCATTGGGGTAAACTCAACATTAATGCCTAACTCACGCATTGCGCGTTGTCTGAGCTCTTCTTGTAATGTGACATGCGTCCCCATAACGCGCAGAGTAATTTGCTTTTTAGCAAAAACATAGGGGGCTTTAAACGCCAACGTTGATACCGCAGCACCTACGCTAAGAGTTTTCAAAAAGCGCCGACGATTTTGAGCATGATTCATTACATTACCCCAAATTTTTATATACATTAAGTATAGGTTAAATTTGAAGATAGCCTAAACTTAGGCAATCGCAATGTATTGTTAGGGTTAGGGATATAAGTATAAAATTGCTTTAAACCTTATGTTTAAAGCGCTAAATGTCCTTTTGCTGCAATAATGGATTGTTCAATTGCCGTATTTTTAACAGGCTTTGATACAAACAAATCCATCCCCGCTTTTTTACAGGCGGCTTTATCATCTGCAGAAGTATTCGCAGTTAATGCAATAATAAACGTTTTATTTTCAGGACAAATACCATTAGCTCTCAGATAACGTGTTGCTTCTAAACCGTCAAGTTCAGGCATTACGCAATCCATAAATATCAAATTGTAGTTATTTTGTTTGCATTTATTGATCGCATCGACGCCATCACATGCAAAGTCTGCAGTTAAGCCTAATTTTTCTAAATGTGCTTTCAAGACTAACCGATTAATCTGATTATCATCAACGACCAAAATAGCGAGAGGAAGAGTTGTAAAATCAATATTACTTACATCTTGTTGTTGATGGCTTTGAGGTTGACCTTTTTCTAGAGGGAGTTTAATTTCAAAACAACTGCCTTTTCTATGTTCGCTGTTCACCTCAACTGTGCCGCCCATATAATCAATTAGCTCTTTAACTATTGCTAGGCCAAGACCTGTACCGCCCTTTTTTCGATCTTTACTTATCTCTTGTGTAAAGGGTGAAAATAGCGATTTCATAAAGTGCTCAGTCATGCCAATCCCTGAATCAGTGACCTTAAAAGACAGAAACACTTTATCATTGAGCTCTTTAGCACTGGCAGTTAACGTTACCTCACCTTGCTCAGTAAACTTAAGTGCATTACTCAACAAGTTCGAGACTATTTGTGTAATGCGAGTATTGTCACTGAAGGTCCAACACTCATCACTGATATCAATCGTCGCATCAAAGCTAAGGTTACTTTGTTGATACAAAGGAGAATACAAAGAAACAATATCAACAAAAATGGTTTTCAATAAGAAGTGACTAGGTTCAAGCTTAAGTTCGCCGTGATTAATTTTTGAAAAATCCAACACTTCATTAATAATATTCAGCAAAATATCTGCACTACGCAACGCTATTTTGAGTTTCTCTTCACGCTTTTGCTCTGATTTTTCATACAACAAAGTCGTTAACATGCCTGTAATACCATTGAGCGGAGTACGAAGTTCATGGCTTATTTTGGCAAGCAAAATGCTTCTATCTTCAAGTGTACGTTCTGCATCAGCTTTTTGTTTTTTAAGCTCTTCACGTAGCAGTACCGACTTAGTAATATCTTGAAAAGTACCAATTATCCGAACACACGCCCCCTCTTTAAATTCAGCTTTTCCGACTGTTGATACCCATATAGGATTACCTTTAGCTGTTATCAATTCAATTTCAATATTCCAATCTTTACCTTGCTCAATAGCTTCTTTGACAACTTTTTCAATGGCTTGGCGGCTTTCGCCTTGTTTGTAAAATTGAATTGCATTCTCGAGATCGGGCTTGAAATCTTCAGGGACTTCATGAATAACTTTAGTTTGCTTACTCCAGTAAAGATGATTGGTGATTAAATCTAGCTCCCAAGAGCCAATTTTTGCCACCTCTTCAACTTGTGCAAGCATAGAGTTCTTTTTAATTAATTTTTCTGATGATAGATTACGAGCAAACTCATTGCCCAACCATTGAGCAAAAAGTTCAACATAATCATGCGCCTCTTCTGTGAATGGTGCTGTAGATTGTGCCGCTGAAAAGTTAACCGTACCAAACACCCTTTTACCAATGTGGATAGGCGCACCAATATAAGATTCTAATTGGAAGTTTTTGTAACAAGGATGTTCAGCTATGTAGCTCTGAGATGCATGGTTAAATGATAATGCTTTGTCTGCAGCTAATGTGTGTGAACAATAGGTTCCTGCTACATCAAACTGAGACCCAACAGGGATCGCATCGTTTGGAGAAACCACGTGAATAACTGTATATACTTGTTCTTCAACACGACTCACAATTGCAAAATCAAGATTGAATATCGCTAAGCCAAAATGCAGCAATTGCGCCACTTTATCATCAAAATTAGTTTGCTGATTCGATACAATATCGTGAAATTGGCGCAGAAAGTTCACAGTCACTCCTTGTCATTTTTAAGCTGCGATTTTTAAGTTTTTAGCATACCAGTAAAATAGCTATTACACACTTTAAAACTTAGAATATAGAACTAAGATAATAACATTTAGCAACCCAAAAACATTATTAGTAGCCTTTGTTTTTATTATAAATTGGTAAAAGCCCGCATCTTAAACAATACTTTATACTTAAAAAATATAACTTTCTTGTCGTTGGTTTTTCTATGTCGCTTAGAACCCAGTTTTTAGCTTTACTAATACTATTGCTTTTATTGGTTACCACTAACACTGTTTTAGTTATGCTTTTAGATAAAGAAGGCAGGCAAAAGCACGAGGCAGTTGATCATACACACGAAATAATTGACGAATCAGAAAAACTTTACACCCAAATAGTTCATGCAGAAACAGGCCAGCGTGGTTATCTTCTTACACAAAATACATCTTATTTAACGCCCTACTACGACGGTATAAAAAAAGCAAAAACACACTTTTTAACCCTGACTAAAATTACAATACATCAGCGAGAGCAGCAAGAAAAACTATCTCAACTTGATGTTTTAATAAATAAAAAATTTGACGAGTTAGATTTAACTATTAATTTAGTGATGCAAAACAGTCCCTCTGCAATCCAAGCAGCAATGGAGGTTGTACAAAGCAACGAAGGGAAAGAGTACATGGAGCAAATTCGCAAATTAATTTCTGAATTTCAAAATATACAACGTGAAAAGTTAGATATAGAGATGTCAGATTTTCAACAACACAGTTTGTTGTTAACGTATCTAATTTCAATTCAAATTCCACTGCTTATTTTATTATGCGTTTTTTCAGCAGTTTTTATTAATAAAAAACTCTTCATTCCGTTAAAGCAATTACTGCATATTACTGAACAATTAGAGAAAGGAGATAAACCTAACGTAAGTATTGTTTACAGGCATGATGAAATAGGTCACCTCCTTAAACGATTTCAACGTATGAGCAATATCATCCATAAACGAACTAAAAGATTAAATTTTCAAGCAAAACACGACCATTTAACAGGTGCTCTTAACCGCTCAGACCTAGAACCCCATTTACGCCAGGCCATTAATACTTGTTCAGTAGACAACAAACTGGCACTAATTTTTATTGATATAAATAAATTCAAACAGTTAAACGATAATTATGGTCATAGTATTGGTGACAAGGTGTTAATTGAAACAGCAAAACGTATCAGCTCTACTTTTCGAGCCGATGACGCCATCTACCGTTATGGTGGAGATGAATTTATCATCATCGTAGAAAACATCTCAAAGATTGAATATATAGAACCTATGCTTAATCATTTATTAAAGAGTTTTGAAGTCTGTTTTGAAATAGAACAACATACTTTTGACATCGATTTAAGTATTGGTGTTGCTCTCGCTCCTGATCATAGTGACGATTGGAAAACGTTAATCAACCTAGCAGATAAAGCAATGTATAGCGCAAAATTAAGCCACAACGCCTCATATTGTATTCATGGTCAAGCTTGAATGAAAAACTAATCGATTCAGCTACTTTTTACGTATAGTTTGCAAATATCATCATCACTATGTATAAAAAATAGACCAACTGTCTTCTAAGGTGTCACAATGCATATATTATTAACGGGTGGAACAGGTCTTATAGGCAAGCATTTGTGCCCATTTCTTTTGAACCATCATAAAGTGACGGTTCTTACTCGTAACCCTATCCAAGCAGCCGTCTTGCTTACTCACCAAGTTGTGGCTGTTAAGTCATTAGACGAGGTCGATTTTGAACAGGTAGACGCAATCATTAATCTAGCAGGTGAGCCTATTGTTAATAAGCGCTGGAGTGATTCACAAAAACGAGAATTATTAGACAGTCGTATTAAGCTGACCCAACAAATCACAAAAAAAATCAACCGCTGCAATTCACCACCGCACACTTTTATTTCTGGCAGTGCGATTGGCTTTTATGGTCGACAAGGCGATTGCAAAATAGATGAAAGCTTTAATGACATATACCCCGAGTTTAGCCACGTACTATGCCGAGATTGGGAGCACGCAGCAACCAAAGCTGAATCAGATAAAACGCGCGTGTGTCTAATCAGAACTGGTGTGGTGTTATCAAAACATGGCGGTGCGCTCGATAAAATGTTACCCGCATTCAAATTTGGTCTTGGCGGCCCTATAGGTCATGGTAAGCAAGGCATGTCTTGGATACATATAGATGATATGATCCAGCTCATTTTATTTGTACTGTCTCATCAAGACATCTGTGGCCCTATCAATGCAACATCGCCTAACCCTGTTGATAATAATGAGTTTAGTCAAACCTTGGGTTCCGTTATTTCAAGACCAGCAATGCTAAGAATGCCTGCTTGGGTTTTAAAGCTAATGATGGGCGAAATGTCTGATTTATTACTTCATGGACAATTCGTGATCCCTGATAAACTTTTAAAACATAATTATCGTTTTCATTATCCAGAACTTAAACCAGCATTAGAGAGTTTAAGGCTTTAAGTAAAAATCATTAGTTGATTTAATCAGTATGGTACATAATAATTAATTATGTCGTAAAGTGGAATTAGGGATATTCATGGTGGACTTACCCACCATAATCAGCATTTCGGTATTACTGAATGTGGTTATTGGTGCCTTCTTATTGTCTCTGTATTTTTTGAGACAGCAACAAAGCTATTTGTATTGGGGAAGTTCGTGCCTGATTTTTGTATTAGCCCAAATTACAGCCACCTCACGTGTGTTTATTGACCTGCCAATTTTGACACACTTTATAGCCAATTTACTTATAATAGCCGCTCCACTAGCTGCAGTCTTAGGTATTCATGCCTATAACAATAGAGAAAAATACTACTTAAAACGTTGCTTATATCTTCTACTAGCTACTGCAATGCTGTTATTTCCCATGTTTCAACTTGGTTTTGAACAATTCGTCACGACTGCAATTCTTGCCTTTAGTTTTCTCTACGCAGCGAATGCTTTACGTAGACTAAATGTTGAGCGAATTATCCACTTAGTGCTCTTGCAGCTATGCTTTTTCATCCACAGCGCCATCATGTTTGTTCAATTTGGTCTTTTAGTGATGGAGCACTTTAACTACATAAAGGCAGACATATCACAAGTGTTTGCCATTATTCTAATTAGCCATATCATCATCACTACACTTACAGCAATGATCTGGCCATTACTCATGTTTTTAGAATCAGAACAAGTACTCAGTGATCTTGCTAATCGAGATTCATTAACTGGATTACTCAATAGACGAGCTTTTATAACTATTAGCAATAACTATTTGGAACAAGCAAACAATAGTCTCAGTGAATTATGCGCAGTCATGATTGATATAGATTTTTTCAAAAGAGTAAACGACAAGTATGGCCACGAAACTGGGGATGAGGCATTAAAGTGGGTCGCAAATAAAATAAAATCACAACTTAGAGAACACGACTTAGTAGCTCGGATTGGTGGAGAAGAATTTGCAGTTATACTTCCAAGCACTAACCAATTACAGGGTGAAAACTTATCAGAACGAATTCGCTTAGCCATCAATAACGACTATTTTACTTTCAATGATCAACGCATAAAATTAACCATCAGCGTAGGCATAATCACCCATCAGTCAGGAAGCAATAATATAAACGAGTTACTTGCCCAAGCAGATAAAGGACTTTACAAAGCAAAAGTAAACGGTAGAAATCAAGTCGTTACTATGGCTTTTTAAAAATACTTCACGCTAAGCTTGTATTCAATGTACTTAATTCATTATTGACCCAGTTTTTGTCTAAACATTGCTCAAGGTTAAGCTCTGCAAACTTTAAGAAGCTACGAGCAGCATGAGAAAGATGACGATCAGTGCGCACCACGAAGTACCAGTGACTAGCAAGCTGAACATCAACTACATCAAGGATGCAAAAAGAGCTATCGTTTGTTGGCAATACATGGCGTGATACCACACCAAGCCCCATGCCAGAGCCTACAGCGACTCTAATCGCTTCGTTACTAGCCATTTGCACTGTATTACTCAATACTAAGCCACGACTTTGCAGCTCACTCTCAAATAGCATTCTAGTTGCAGAACCAGGCTCACGTAATAAAAAACGCTCCTTCATTAACTCTTTTAAAGTCACTTGCTGTTGCTGAGCAAGTGGATGGTGCATAGGAGCAATAAAGACAAGTGGATTTTGCAAAAATCGCCCAGCCTTTGCATGTTCTAGTGACGGTGGGTGACTAAATACATAAATGTCATCTTCTCCTCTTTCAAATCGAGCAAGTACTTCTGCCCTATTACCAATTTCCAGCGGTAATTCTACGTGAGGATGTAAATTACTATATGGGCCCAGTAACTTAGGTAAAATATATTGTGCAGTGTTTACAATGGCTATTTTGCAACGCCCTCGCTCTCCTCCTCTAAGCTCAACTAAATAATCTTGATAATCATCGAATTGTCCAAATACTTGTAGGCACGTTTGATAAAGCGCGAAACCCGCTTCAGTAATATGAATTTTTTGCTGATTAACAATAATTAAAGGTTCACTAATACTTTCTTGTAAGCGCTTAATTTGTTGAGAAACCGTCGGCTGTGTTAAATGTAACTGCCTTGCTGTTTCACTGATCGAACGAGTTTTAACAACTTGCATAAACACTTCTAATAGCCGAAAAGAAATATGTCTTAGATCCATAACCACCACCCATAGATAAAAACCTATAAGATACTAGCATTTATTTAATTATTTACTATGCTTCTTTTTGTTTAAAATGACGACATTTTAAATTCAAAGGAGAATAAAGTGCCTGATATTGTTGTAATGTTTTTTATTTTGGGTCTAGCTGCAGGGTTATTGCGCTCAGATCTTAAAATTCCACAAGCAACTTACGAAACGCTGAGCCTACTGCTCATGCTAACAATTGGTTTAAAAGGTGGCATGGTGCTGCACGGCAGCTTGCATTGGAAATTACTGCCTGAAATGGGCGCGGTGATGCTTCTCGGTGCAGGTATTCCTCTTCTTATTTATCCTATATTAAATAAATTGCTTGGTTTATCAGTAGCAAATAGTTCAAGTATTGCAGCACACTATGGTTCAGTAAGTGCCGGTACATTTGCTGTTGCTTTGGCTTATGCTGAGTCAAATGCTTTAGATGTTGGCGCTGAAGTTACACTGTATCTAGTCATGTTAGAACTGCCAGCAATTATTGTCGGTCTGCTGCTATTTCGCAGCCTTGGTAATAGCTCAAGTAAACATTTATCACTTAAAGCACTGTGGCATGAAACATTAACAAACAAAAGCGTCATATTGTTAGTCGGTGGCGTAATAATCGGCATGATGTATGGCACTCAACAAGGTAGTCAAGTAACCAGCTTATTAACCAACAGTTTCAAAGTCGTACTGGCCTTGTTTTTACTTGAAATGGGCTTAATGGCAGCTCAAACACTACGCCCTATCCCATGGCATCACTGGCGCTTAGCACTTTTTGCTCTTATTACTCCTAGTATTCTTGGCGCGATTGGAGTCGGTGTCGGAACCCTTTTACAGCTTGAACTTGGTTCAGTTGTTATTTTGGCAAGCTTAGTAGCAAGTGCATCATATATTGCCGCACCAGCAGCCATCAAAGCAGCCATCCCAGAGGCTGACATTGGGTTGGCTATGCTCTGCTCCTTGGGCATAACTTTCCCATTTAATGTATTAGTTGGTATTGGCTTGTATCACCATATGGCATTAAATATTTGATAAACGTGCACTTTATGAATGCGGTTTCAGAAAAAGTCGTTTACTATTGGTAGAAAATAATGTGCAAGGATATGCCATGTTCGATCAAGAGTTAAATTCTGAGCAGCAACATATAAGTGCAATTTTTCAACGCTTATGCGAAGTATACCAACTAACCAATAACACTGAGCTTGAGCAAGCTTTAGATCTCACTCAAGGCTATAGCAAAGAATGCATTCAAAGCGCTATTGTACCATATGAAGTGATTGATAAAGCGAGTAAACACGCTCAGGTTAGTTTTGATTATCTACTAAGTGGTAACAAAAATAATTTAATTAAACTAGAAGGCCCATTGTTGCAGGCAATTAATAATGGGCTTTTAAAAAGTATCAAAAAAATGTCAATAGCGGGGTTAATCAAGGGTGAAAACCAAACTCAAGATGCACTCAAACAGCTAGCTGATATTCAAGTTAAACAGATAAAAAATGAACTAAAACTACAAAGCCAGATAAAATAATCTGGCTTTTAATTTTTTCCTTTATAGAGCTTGTTGTAGATCTCAGAAATATTATTTTGTTCATCGTAATACTTCTGCAACTCACCTAAAGATAGCTCTTTTAATTGCTGGTTTTTAAGATCAGTTGCTTCTACCCACTGAAACTTTTGAAGGCTTGTACTGTTATCCATCAGGCTACATATTTCGTTTTTCAGAGCCTCCGCCCTATTAAACAGTTTTATGGCTTTGTTGATATCCGTTTCTTGCTCAGCCTGTAGCGTACACCACACCACCTCAACAGATTTGCTTCTGATTTGTTCTTCAAAAATATTTTTGCGTGCTATCAGCCACGTGCTTACAGCTAGCAAAACTGCTAATACAACAATGGCTATGTAAATTAGTTCAAGCATGACGATCCCTCGGTAAACTAAATGTTACTATACACCCAAACTTAGTGCGCAAAACATCAGGAAAAAGCATTAATATTAATAGTATGGAACTGATATATTTCGAATAATCCGTGTTAAATTTTTGTATGAAATGGCCAGCTTGGGCTCAGTAAAAGCTTTAATTTTGTTTTAAGTAGTCCAGGAAATAACATTACGATAGCAAGGGTAAAACTGATATACAGTACGATGAAGCTGTAAATGTAATGTATATAGGCGTGTTCTTCTTGAACATTAAGTATTACAAATTTAAACCACACAATTAAGTGGGCGATTGTTACAACTATCGTTAGCTTAAAAACACTAAAAAACAGTTCTCCATATTTATAACTAAACCTCTGATGTAATTTGTATAAAATATATAAACTTAAAAGATTGATACCAGCAATACTCAAGTAAACATTTTGAGCAATTCCACTTTCACCTGTATTTTGAACATATATCAATACTTTTTCCATCAAAAGAGATGTGATTTGATATTTAAAAACCACGACAGCTATTGATAAGAAGTCACTAAATAGCTCTCTATTTCTAAGTGCTCTATAAAGAGATAGGACTAATGCTATTGCATAACAAATTGCAATAATTACCTGCACTGAAAACACTGTGTGAACAGATGTTGCTACAAGCATTTCATTATATAAATCGACTAAATATTGCATGAATCATCCTATTAAAGATGTTCATAATCATAATCTTATCGCTTAAAAAAAACCAGCTCTTGGCTGGTTTTCTTTACATTATGTTAATTTTCTTTTTTCTTTGGATTAAGGATAATTATTCCACCTGTTCCCTGTAATTCTTGATTTTTCTTTTTTGGGTTCAAAATAATTATACCACCTGTTCCTTGTAATTTTGTCGTATCAAAGCTTGAAGCTGGAGTTGCGTCGAATGCTAAAGTAGATAGTAATAAAGCTGATAAAGTCATTTTTTTGTTCCTTCATTGTTAAAGATAGTTTTCGTTAGCAAATACCGAGCCACAGAATACAAAACAGCTCAAAAACTAACGACACCTCACTATATAAGCATAAAAATTAACCGCAAGGCCATTTTTTATACAGCTCGTGTTTATAAAAGTTACACTAAACAGCCACATTACGTTTTACTCTATAAACTAGCTAGGCTCTATGCCATAATTCTGACAATTCAGAAAACAACTCAAAACGGCTCGACGCTTAGCAAGGTTTAATGCATGGCTTATCCAGAACAACAACAACCAACAATTTACTGGCACGACTACGAAACATTTGGCGCAAGCCCGCAAAAAGATCGTCCAAGTCAGTTTGCTGGCATTCGTACCGATCTCGATTTAAATATTATTGGTGAGCCGTTAATTGAGTATTGCAAACCAGCAGCCGATTACTTGCCCCACCCTGAAGCGTGTTTAATAACGGGTATTACCCCGCAAGTTGCGATGCAAAAAGGCTTAGTTGAAGCTGAGTTTATGGCAAAGATCCATGCTGAATTTAGCCAACCTAACACCTGTGTTGCGGGCTATAATAGTATTCGCTTTGATGATGAAGTCACACGTTACAGCTTATACCGTAACTTTTATGACCCTTACGAGCGTGAATACAAAAACAATAATAGCCGTTGGGATATTATTGATTTAGTCCGAGCATGTTATGCACTGCGCCCAGAAGGCATTGAATGGCCGCTTAAAGAAGACGGTTCACCAAGCTTTAAACTCGAACACTTAACCGTTGCCAATGGCATTGAACATGCAGCCGCTCACGATGCACTAAGTGATGTAACAGCGACTATTGCACTGGCTAAATTAATTAAAGAAAAACAGCCAAAGTTGTACCAGTTTTTCTTTAGCTTACGCTCTAAAAAAGCACTGGCAGACTTAGTTGATGTGTTTAACATGACACCACTGGTGCACACTTCATCACGAATTCCGGCAAATCAAGGCTGCACCAGCTGGATTGCACCAATGAGCTTTCATCCAGTGAATAAAAACGCCATTATTTGCTTTAATTTAACTGAAGATCCGCAAGTCTTATTAGATTTATCTGTTGAAGAGCTACGCACGCGCCTTTATACAAAACACAGCGATCTTGGCGAAGACGAAGCACCGGTAGGCCTTAAACTAGTGCATTTAAATAAGTGCCCTATTCTTGCGCCAGCAAAAACCTTGTTACCAGAGAACGCAGCACGATTAGGTATTGACCGCGAAAAATGCTTACAAAATCTCGCTATTTTAAAAGCCAACACAGAACTTCGCGATAAAGTAACCGAAGTATTTAACGAACAGCGTGATTACGGCGAAACCTCCAACCCTGACTATCAACTCTATGACGGTTTTACCAGCCATGCTGATAAAGCTAAATTTGCCATTATTCGAGATGCAAGCCCTGAGCAATTAGCCACAATGCAGCTTGATTTTGATGATAAAAAGTTTGCTACCTTGTTATTCAGATACCGTGCTAGAAACTGGCCACACACGCTTAGCCAAGATGAGCTAGCAAAATGGCGCCAGTATTGCCAAAACAAGCTAATGCATGGCGAAGATAACCCTTCGATCAGTGGCCAAGATTTCATGATCACCCTTGAGAATCTGGCTCATGAAAATGATGATAACGAAAAAAATCTGCATATTTTAAAAGCGTTATACAATTATGCACAAAGCATGTAATAAAAAACGCGACAATAATTGTCGCGTTTTTTATTGATATTACTTTTTATGTAGCGCTTCAATACGCGCTAATAAACTTGAGGTGTCGTAGCGGCCGCCACCTAAAGCTTGTACATCGGCGTAATATTGATCAACTGTTGCCGTCATCGGCAAAGTTGCGCCGTTTGCCTTTGCCTCATCCAAAGCGATGCCTAAATCTTTACGCATCCAATCAACAGCAAAACCAAATTCGTATTCACCAGCCCACATTGTCTTGTAGCGGTTTTCCATCTGCCATGAGCCAGCTGCACCTTTCGAGATGGTTTCAATCACTTTTTCACCATCAAGGCCCGCTTGTTTTGCAAAGTGTAACCCCTCAGCTAAGCCCTGCACCACACCAGCAATACAAATTTGATTTACCATTTTACAAAGTTGACCAGAGCCTACTTCACCTAATAATTGACTAAAACGGCTAAACGCAGCCATTACAGGTTGAACAACATTAAAATCAGCTTCGTCGCCACCTACCATCACAGTTAATACGCCATTTTCTGCACCCGCTTGGCCGCCAGAAACAGGGGCATCTAAAAATGCAATACCTTGTAGTTTTGCCTGAGCGCCTACTTCACGTGCCACCTCAGCAGAGGTTGTGGTGTGGTCAACTAAGTAGCTGCCCTCATGCATGCTTGCCAGTACACCATTTTCACCATAAACAACTGAGCGTAAATCATCATCATTGCCTACACACATGAAAACGATATCAGCGCCTTTAGCGGCTTCACTTGGCGTTTCACAATAATTACCTTGATACTCTGAAACCCACTTTTGCGCTTTAGCCGTTGTGCGATTGTAAACTGTCACGGTGTGACCTGCGTTGGCAAGGTGACCCGCCATTGGGTAACCCATTACACCTAATCCGATGAAGGCGACTTTCATTGACATAAAACTGACCTATTTGAGTGATAAATTAGTAATAATTTCATTATCTCAACCGAATAACTAAAAAGCGAATGAAAAAAAGTTCATTTAAACCGTTCAAAAACACACAGGTAAAACATGGATAGTATATATCGTTTCAATGCCCAGCTTGCATCTGGTGAAAACTTTAGCCTTGAATCGTTACAAGGTAAAACAGCGCTTATTGTCAATATAGCCAGCAAATGTAATTTTTCAGTGCAAATGGCAAGCCTTGAAAAGCTGTATCAAGACTATAAACAGCAAGGATTTACCGTACTCGGTTTTGCCTGTAATCAATTTGGCCACAATGAACCGCTTGATGGCAATGAGCTACAAGCCTTTTATCAGCAACACTTTGATGTTAGCTTTCCCATTTTTAACAAAGTGTTAGTGAACGGCCCAGAGGCCCATCCTTTATTTAATTATTTAAAATGTCATACCCGTGGAATAGCACAAAACCGCGCAATTAAATGGAATTTCACCAAATTTCTTATAAACTCAGAGGGTCAACTCGTTGCGCGATATGCCCCGCGCACCAAACCCGAAACCCTCAAAATGGTGATAGAGAGTAATTTAAATGATGAAACTGGCCTTATTCAGTGCGCAAAAGTATGAGCAACCGTTTTTTGAAAGGAATCTAACTGAATACGCTGAGTCTGTTTCGCTCAGTTATTTTGAGCAATCCTTAAACAGCAATACCACACCCCTTTGCCAAGGCTTTGATGCTGTGTGCGTGTTTGTTAACGATACAGTCGACAAACACGTCATTGCTGATATGGCTGCCCTAGGCATAAAGGCAATCTTATTACGCTGTGCAGGCTTTAATAATGTTGATCTTGATGCTGCCAAAGAGCATAACATAAAGGTTTGCCGTGTGCCCGCTTATAGCCCAGAAGCCGTGGCAGAGCATTGTATTGCCCTTATGCTAACGCTCAACCGAAAAACCCATAAAGCCTTTAACCGAGTACGTGAAGGCAACTTTGATTTAAACGGTTTACTAGGCTTTAACTTATTTAAAAAAACTATTGGGATTATCGGGTGTGGCAAAATCGGCCTAGCACTGGTAAATATCTTAAATGGCTTTGGGGCGAAAGTACTCGTTTGTGACCCAATGGCTGGTGAAGGCCCTTACACCCTATGTGATTTAGACACATTACTCACACAAAGTGATGTCATCTCATTGCACTGCCCGCTCAACGAGCATACCCATCATTTAATTGATGCTAGCGCATTTAAGAAGATGAAAGACGGTGTCATGCTGATTAACACCTCTCGTGGTGCACTTCTCGATACTCAAGCCTGTATTCAAGCGCTTAAGTCTAAAAAGCTCGGACACTTAGGGCTTGATGTGTATGAGCAAGAGTCAGAGTTATTCTTTAAAGATCACCGTGAAGAAATCATGCAAGACGATATTTTTTCACGCCTTATTAGCTTTCCGAATGTGTTAGTCACAGGCCACCAAGGCTTCTTCACCCAAGAAGCACTTAGCGAAATAGCCTGCACTACATTGCAAAGCGCCAATGAAATAAGCCAAGGTTTACCATTAACTAACGAAGTTATTTAAAGCAAGCGCACCTTAAATTAAAAAAGGCGTGAGGTTTAAACCCCACGCCTTTTACTTTTACCTTGAAACTAGAAACTTGTAACTAGCAACTCAAATTTCTATTTCAACAACGCCACGTTCACAAATACCGCCGTCATTAATAACGGACAGACAAAGCGAATGTACTGGGCAAACCAATAATGAGGGCCACTCGATACTTGATGCAATTTATTACCACGCTGCCATAACCAGCCAACAGTAATGAAATAGAACAGTCCCATTAAAGGTAATTGGTACTGTGTAAGCACCATAATCACTAAGCCAAATAACCAGTCAAAGTTTAAGATAATCAGTGATGAGGCAATAAACACGACTAGCGTTACAAATAAAGTCGCTTTTTTTCGCTCAATACTGTGATTCTCAACTAAAAATGCCACTGGAATTTCGGTCGATGAGATGGTTGATGTCACTGAGGCAATCGACATTAATACAAAGAATAATAAGCCAACGAGTAAACCCACTTGGCCCATAGTGCTAAACAGTTCAGGTAAAATTGCAAAAATTAACTGCCCTTCACCGACCAATTTACCGCCGCTAAATACCTCTACACCGTTATGTTGAGCAACAAAAATAGCCGGAATAATCAATAAACCCGCTAAAAAGGCCACACCGGTATCAAGCAGTGCCACAGTGCCAGTTAATCTAGGTAGGTTCGCATCTGGTTTTAAATAAGAGCCATAAACCATCATACATCCTACACCTAACGACAATGAAAAGAACGCTTGTCCCATTGCCGCAATAATTAAGTTTGCATCAAGAATTTGACTGAAATCTGGCACTAAGTAGGCTGCAAAACCATCCATCGCACCATCAAGTGTGGCGATATAAGCAATTAACGCCACTAATAACACTAGCAATAATGGCATTAAGCGGCGTGACCAAGTTTCGATACCTGATTTAACGCCTTTTAAAATAATACTCGCAGTAAGAATAAGCATCAGCGGTGTAAACACAAAGTTGCGCGCCATGGAGTCACTGTGCAAAAAGTTACTTAACTCAGTAAAACCAAAGAAGTTTGCGATTGGCTCAAGGGCATAAGCAAGCATCCAGCCTGCGACAATCGAATAAAAGCTTAGCATTACAATCGCACCAAACAAGCCTACATAGCCTGCTGCAGCGCCTACTTTAGGCGCAGTCTCTTGCCATGCATTTGATAATGCTTTTACAGGATTAGCTTGTGCTTGATGACCTAAATATAGCTCAGTATAAAGAGCCGGAAGCGCTAATAAGAAAATAACAATAAAATAAACAAGTAAAAATGCACCGCCGCCATGGTTTGCCGCTTGTGTTGGAAAGCCCCAAATATTACCTAAACCTACCGCCGCGCCAGAAGCGGCTAAAACGAAACCTAATCGGCTTTGAAAGCCGTCACGAACTTGTGCCATACATCTACAAATCTGTTATTATTTTTCCTCATTAAACCATAATTACAGCCAACTGCGTAAACTATTTGCGTTTGTTAGTGCCCATATAAGTGCATTTGCTGTAAAAATAAACAAAACTAAATTCAAGCCCTGTGTAAGCGTTAAACCATGAGCAGTCACTACTTTTCGAACACCCTTATTATTCAACAGCAGTGCCAAACCACAGCCAAAAAAATTATGCTTATGGATGCAACACGTATTGATGTTGCAAGTTTACCCGTTGATAAATTACTCAGTGAGTTTGAGTTAAGTGTGCTTGAAAAACGCAAAGTTCCTAGTGCAAAGCAAGAGTACTTAGCGACTCGCTTAACCTTAAAATATTTGTATCAACACGCTTACCCTAATGACGATTTAGCCCTCAATGAAATATCGAGCCAGTTTGATGACAAAGACAGCAAGCTAAAGCTACATACCCCGGTTAGAGAACCTGTGTGGGCCTGTTTATCTCATTCAAATGGTTTAATCGGTGCAGCTCTTAACCCAGAACAGCAGCTATTTGGTTTTGATATTGAACAAAGCAGCAAGCCTCGCCCTTTTATCAAACTCGCTAAGCATTTTTATCATCAAGATGAAGTTGACTTAATTAGCCGTTTTGACACTCCCGATGAACAGGCACAGTGCTTTTTTAGAATCTGGACATTAAAAGAAGCGCTTGCCAAAGCAAGTGCACAGCCAATTGCGAAACTACTTGCTCCTAATGTATTTGAAGAATTGAGCAAACATAATTTCAGCGCGAATAGTAACTCTATTGAAGGCTTTGATATAAGTGTTGTGGCACAAAAAAGCACTGACTGGCAGTGCTCTTTTATTAACTTTAACGAGTTACGCCGCGACTTGGCTTTCTAATAGTCGGCTATGAATAGCCTGCACGACTTCATCTGACTCGCTTTGCTCAACTAAGAAGCACAGGTTATGTTTACTTGCACCGTGGCAAATTAAACGAATATTAAAGTCACTTAATACCTGCATTAAGTTCATTTCTTGCTGACGTAATTGAATTTCAGAACCAATTAAAGCCACCAGCGTCAAGTTGTTCTCAACCGATACATGACAAAACTCAGAAAGCTTATCTAAACAGGCTTGATCAAGCTCAGGACGTGATGCATTTGGCGCGTTATCTAAAGTAATTGCAACACTGATCTCTGAGGTAGTAACCAAATCAACCGAAATATTAAACTCACTTAAAATGGTGAATACACGCGCTAAGAAACCACTCGCAAGAAGCATTTCTGGGCTTTTAACGGTTAATAGAATTTGGTTTTTACGCTGCGTTACTGCACGAATACCCGGTTGCTGAGACTTTTCTTTTTCAATCCATGTACCGCCTAATTGTGGTTCACGGCTTGAACCAACAAACACACTAATATGGCTACGGCTTGCAGGTAAAATGGTTGCAGGGTGCAGTACTTTTGCACCAAACGTTGCCATTTCTGCCGCTTCATCAAAGCTTAAGCGAGCAATTGGGCTTGCTTTGGCGCATAAACGCGGATCAGTACTGAAAATACCCACAACATCGGTCCAAATATGCACGCTTTTTGCGTTAATTGCTTCAGCGAGTAATGCAGCACTGTAATCTGAACCACCACGCCCTAAAGTCGTTGTTTGATTATGTTCATTGCTACCAATAAAGCCTTGGGTTACCACAACTTGCTCATCAAGTAGCGGCACTAAATGCTCTTTAGCAGCCGCAGCGGTTGCTGCAACATTAGGTGTTGCTTTAGCAAATTGGCTATCTGTTTTTAGCACCTTACGTACATCAAAACGCACCGCATCAAGACCTTGGCCACGTAATACTTGAGTAAACAAATACGATGATAAACGCTCACCAAAGCTCAATAGCTCATCTTGCTCAGCTACTGACTTTGCGCCTTCTGACGCTAGATTTTGGAAAGCCTTAAGCGTTTCATTAAAGCCATGTGCTAAATCAGCATCAAGCGACAGCTCTGCCAAGATTGCTTCTTGAATGGCTACCACACCAGTAATATGTTCATCACGCTCAGCCGCGCTCAAATCACGTTTACACAATGCAACTAAATGATTGGTCACGCCAGCACTGGCACTCACAGCAACAATACGTACTTGGTTATCAGCACAAACGATTTCTGCGCAGCGGCTCATAGCATCAAAGTTAGCTACACTGGTACCGCCAAATTTTGCAACAACGTAATCTGATTTTGTATTGGCGGCTAATTGGGTATTCATGTCGTCTCCTTTTGTGGAAAACTATCCACAGTAAATCAAGAAGAACTCGGCAAGGGGGTGCTTTGAAAATAAAGAGTAGTCCATGCCAGAAGCTCTCCACCTAGTTTGGTGACAGTTTTGAGGATTCAGCCCCATAAACCGAAAAATAACCGTGACGTCCGGATAATTTTCTCGGCGAGTACTTCCCTCATTAATGGTCATCGGCGTTCGTCACCTCACATTAACTACCTAAGTATCGCACCTCTTCTGAATGTTAAGTTAACACCTGGTTAAAATAACAAAGCCTGCTGTTAAAAGCAGGCTTCGAAAGTTAACGTTTAGACGTCTAGCTGTCAAGTTGTTTTATGAAATTAAACTGCCCGCTAAGTGCGAACCGTAATAACCTACGGTGTATGAAATCAATAAATACACCGACATTCTTAGGTAACTCATAAATGTAAGCGCTTTTACTTTACTCATAGCGATAATACCCGCCGCAGAACCGATAATAAGCATTGAGCCACCTACCCCTGTTGCGTAAGTAAACGACAACCATTGCTGTGGACTCATCACAATATCTGCCTTTAAAAGTGCAGCAGTTAAAGGTACGTTATCTACTGCCGCCGATAATAGCCCCATTAAGTAATTGGCATATTCAGGCGCCATCAATTCATAAAGGTGAGTAAATTTAGCAAGCATGCCAACTTCTTTTAATGCACCCACCAGCAATAACACACCCACGAAGAACAATAAGGTGTCGTACTCAATTTCACGAATATAATCGATGATTTTTTTGTTCACATCTTTTTTGCGCATTAAAAATTGCGCAACCAAAAACATCAGTGATAAACCAAATAAAAAGGTTAATAGCGGTGGCACACTATAAAGTACGCTTAAAGTTAACGTGGCTATGATGGTCGAGAAGAAGATAACCGCAATGGTAATATCGGTTTTTTCAATACGACGAGCTGTTTGCTTTTCAAATACCACATTACCCGACATACCCACCGATAACATTGCCGCTAACAATGCAACACTTGCAAGTGCAGGTACAATTAATAATAACAAGTTAGCAAT
Source organism: Pseudoalteromonas nanhaiensis (assembly GCF_051235485.1). Lineage (NCBI taxonomy): Bacteria > Pseudomonadati > Pseudomonadota > Gammaproteobacteria > Alteromonadales > Pseudoalteromonadaceae > Pseudoalteromonas > Pseudoalteromonas nanhaiensis. The sequence goes on from NZ_JBPNYQ010000002.1 coordinate 182,098, forward strand.
GGTGACTTTTTCGTCTAAGAAAATCATCAGGGTTGTAACATCACCCGTGATCAACGACACCCCACCCGAGTTAACACTGAATACAATTAAGGTTGCGTATTTTATTAATTTTTTAGGATCTAACTTCAGTGACATCACTACCGCAAGCGAGATTAAAGTTGCGGTTATGTTGTCTGATATCGATGAAAATAAAAACGCAAAACCACCAATCAAAAACATCAGCTTTCGTTCACTGATTTGATTTGGCATTATTTTATGCACAATATTCTGGATAAAGCCTTTAGAGTTTAAATACGCTACAAAGGTCATCGCAGCCATTAAAAATAGCCACAAAGTCGCGATTTCTAATATATTGTGATCCAGTTGATGTTGTATGGTTTCTGGGCTTTGCCCATGAATCGGAGAGATAAATAAGATAATCCAGCATAAAGTGCCAAAAAAAAGCGTCGTTTTGGCCTTGTTTACATGGATAATATCCTCTATAACGATAAGCAAAAATGCCACCGCTATCAGGGTTAGGATAAGTGGGGTTACCATGGTGTTTGAACAACCTTTATAATAATGTAAAAATTGTAAGACGAGTGTTTCGGCGCGGATTCTAGCAGCATCGACAGCATAAAACTATTCTCAATTACATAATTTACTACTAATCGCTAACACCAAAGTCTGAATTTACTGGAGCCTTATGATCCCAGCTAAAAAGTTATTAAATACCCTTACAGAGCATTGGGGGGTGTTAGAACTATTATTTAAACGTTTTAAAATGGCTGATTTCAGCTTGAAAGACGTACAAAATGCGATAAAACAAAAACAACCCACTTGGTCAAATGAACGCATTTATAAAGAAACAAATCGTTTATTGAATCAAGACATCATTATTCCACTGGCTAAGTCATCGCAGTTAGAAATCAACCGCGCGATCGCCGATTTTGCGACTTTCTTGCTACAAGAAGAGCACCTAGGTCTTGCCCAAGAAATTAGTGTGCTCGTTGATGACCTTGCTCGCCTTGGTAACCGCCTTGCTAAAGCGGGTGAAATTGAAGATTACGACGAGCTACGCCGCTTTAGCCGCATTATGGATGATCGGGTTCGCAAAATAATGAAATTGTTTGCCCATAATGAAAACGCAATTTTAAATATTGTTGAGCAAGCCAAAGCTAACAATGCAGTGCAATCTTTGCAAAAGCGCTATCAAGCAGTCATTGAAGCGTTCGATGAATACATTGAACCTATGCTTGAAATGGTTGATATTCGTGGTGATTTTCATGCTTGCTTTCATACCATCGAATCGCAAATTAGCACGCAAATAGAGCAAATTGACCGCCTAGGTAAGTCATATCAAGACAAGCGCATGCTTGAACAATTACGTACCCGTATTTTAGAAATGCATTTAGTTGGTCGTGAAAGCTTACGTAAAAGCGCCGATATGCTGATGCCGCTGCGTGAAGAATTACGCCGCAATAACCTAATTACTCGCCAAGCGGCTAAAGTGCTTGGTTTAGTGCGTAAAAATGGCGTCGATAACATGTTAAGTGCGGTACAGCCTAACTTTGTCTCCGACGCACAGCGTTTTTCACTTGGTCAGCAACGTCATATCGTGGCCTATATGGCAGGCTTAGTCGACTTTGAGCACGATGAATATCAGCTTCCTGAACAGGATGATGTACCTGCGTATCAAAGTCCGCATATCCCTGATTACAACGATGTTAAAACCCAATTTAGAAAACGCTTTAAAAAAGCCAGCAAAAAAGCTCAGCCGCTCCTTAGTTTTTTAGATGAAAGCTACCCAGATCTAGAGGCTGACGAAATGCTGTTCTTGTATCAAAAACTAATTAGCGATGGCGACCTTGAGATTAGCCAAAGCCAAGAGAAAGTAAAAATAAAAATTGCCCAGCAACACTTCTCTCTTTACCCATTTAACTCATCGATTGCTGACGATAAAAAAGCAACAGAGCAATAACCATGACAGATATTAATTTAGATGATTTAACGCATCTGCAAGCTATTAATAAAAAGCTCACATCAGGCTACCACATTAGTGAGCAAGACACGCTTATGTGGCAAGAGCTTGACCAACACATTGATGCTTATCGCGCGTTATTTAACGCTCTTGGCCATGACCTACAACACGATAGCCGTGGCTTTTACTATTTTGGCAGCGACGAAAGCACCCCAAACATGGGTAAAATTTCGCGTGCCATTGCACTGACTATCTACATCTTGATTGAGCACTATGCCAATACGGGTAAAGATCCAATGCGTGCCTTGTTTGATGAAGTAAACGACCTAGAACTGATGCAAACCTTAGTGCAAATCAACAAGCACCTGTTTGATCAATTAGAAATCTTCTCAGGCTCAGATTTACGCAAAGACGTTTACCTGCGAATGGTACGTTTAGGTCTTGCGCGCGAAGTAGAAAACGGCTTTATGCTGCAAGCGCCAATTTATCGTTATATCGATGCATTAATGGAAGTAAACGAAGAAACCTACCTAGGAGATGACGAATAATGCAAAGCCAAAGCCTTTACGGACTCAGCAAACTTGCGCTTTTAAATACCGCAGGCTATGCAAAATGCGTGATCCCGCTAGATAAAAGTAGTTCAATCTGTGCGCCAAATAATACCGGTAAAAGCTCGGTGATTAATGCCCTGCAATTTCCACTGATTAATGATTTACGTTTAACAGAATGGGATGGCCACGATTTAGACGAAACCCGAAAGTTCTACTTTTCGTCAGATCAATCCTATATTTTACTTGAAGCTGACTTACCTAATGGTCCTGTGGTGATTGGTGTTGCTGGCCTTGGTAAAATTGCCGGATATGCGCATCAGTTTTTTTGCTACCAAGGTAAGTTAAACCTAGAGCACTACACTCAAGGCAAGACCATTGTAAAATTCACCAAGCTTTTTAATCACTTAAGAGAGCAAGGTTTCATTCCAATCGAATTAAAAGCGCAAGAGCTAAACGCCCTGCTCACTGGCGGCGCAACGCCGTTTGATGGCGATATCAACTTAAAGATGATCCCCCTCAATAACGTGCAAGACTCAGCGATTTACAAAGAAATTTTCCGCCGTATTCTTAACTTGCATAAGTTAGGTGCCAGTGATGTTAAGCGCTTTATGCTACGTGTATTTGAGCGTCATATGTCAAACTCACGGGTCGACTTTTATGAAGTGTGGCGACGTTCATTCGATAAAGTGAATCGCGCTAAACGTGAATTAAAAGCCCTTGAGTCAATGCAAGAGCCTATCGCAGCTCTTGAATCTATGCTTGAAAACCAAACGGTTTTAAAAGGTAAGCTTGCTGCCTATGCGCCAAAAATTGACCAAGCACTGATTGACTTTGAAACCTATCAACAAGAGCAACTCACTGAGCTAAATATTGCCCTTGAAGATATCGAACACGAAAAGCACGAGTTCGAACAAAAGCAGCAGCTGTATATTCAGCAATCGCGTGATATTGAACGTAAACAAACACAGATTGAACAATGGTTTTTAGACTATCGAGCGCTTAAATCTGAGTTTGAATTGGTTAATAAAGCCACTTTAAAAGTTAGCCTTACGCAACTTAAGCAAGATTATGAATCGCTATCGCATTCATTAAGCAGTGCCCAAGGTCAAAGCTTACACACCCTTGATTACCGCATTAGCGAAACACAAAAGCAAATTAAGAGCTTAAAACTGCAGTTAAAGAATCTCGAGTTCAATTTATTCACTCGTATGCGTGAAGATTTATCTTTGAAAGAAGTTGAAGAGATTTCGCGTATTCTAAACCCAGATATCTTATCGTTTGCCACCACCAGCAATGGTGATGTTGAGATCACAGACGAAGATGCCTTTGGTGAGTTCTTAGAGCAGTTATCGGCCAATGTTAAAGGCGGTGTACTGACTCTTCCTGGCGCAACGATTAAACTTAAAAAGCTAAGTCCTGTGCAGATGCAAACGGGCGAAAATAAAGAGCAATTAACCGCGCAACTCGCTGCTCTTGAAAACTCACTGAAAGAGTTTAAACAGCAGCGTGAAGTCGCTGCGAATGTCGCCGAAAAGCAAAAAGAAAAAGATGCCCTATATGATGAGCTAATGGCCTCTGAAGAAGCATTAAAACGCTTTGAACAATTTGAAGTGATGCAGCAATCTGTCGATGCACAAACTCTACTAAAAGAGCAATTAAATGCAGAGCGCGAACAAGTTGACGACTACCTGCAAGACATTCAAAAGAACAGTGGTTCAATCAGCGACCGTCGTTCGATTATCAAGTCGAAAAAAGATCTGCTTGCGCGTCAAGCTGACCGTTTACGCCAAGTTAAATCAGAACGTATTGATCACACGCTTGATTTTTATTCAGGCAAAGTGACGCCATACATGATTGAGATCAGTATTGATTTTGATAATTTAAGCGATCTCATTCATCACTTTAACAAAGACTGCCAAGAACTACGCAACTTTGATATCAACGTACGTAACACCTACATGCATATTTATAATGCGGGTATTACTAAGTTTGATAACGAAAACGATGAATTTACTAAATACGAAAAGCTTATTAGCGCGTTTCATAACATTGATAACGAGCGCGATGCTATTGAGCGTCAAGGCCGAGTTGCGTTAACCGAAGTAGCCGCCACCATTAAAGGCTTGCGTGAAGACCTAGATCGCCTACGCCGCGAAATGAACAGCTTTAATAAAGGCATTAGTCAGCATCGGATCTCTAACCTTCAAGCATTCAAAATTAATGTTATTCCGCGCAAGATGTTAGTTGATAGCATTGATACCATTATCAGTACCTCAAACCAGTTTGAGCAAGGCGATACCCTAGACCTATTAAGCCAAGAGCCTTATAGCGAGTCTGCGGTAAACGAAGCGAAAGATCATTTAATTAAACTTGCCTCAGAAAAAGCAGGTTTAACACTGACCGACTTATTTGATATTCGTTTTGAAGTAGTAAATCGTGCCGGTGAAACTGAACACTTCGAAAAAATAGACTCAGCCGGCTCTAACGGTACTCGTATCACCATTAAGCTACTTTGTGGCATGCTGTTTATTCGTTATTTATTAAGTGATCAAGAGCAAAACCTGTATCGTATTCCGATTTATATCGATGAAGCAGCTGATATCGACCCACAAAACCAAAAAGCAATTATCGAAACCGCTCTTAGCTTTGGCTTTGTGCCGATTTTTGCCTCAGTTAAACCACAAGTCAGCTGTGATTACATCGTCCCAATTCGTACAGTGAAAGATGGTGCGCAAAACTGGGTTGATGAAAAAGACTGGATAGAAGTTGAACACAGTGCTTAATTGCAAAAATTAATCATTGCTTTAATCAAGGATGGTTATACCCAAGCCACCTTAAGATCCAGAATTCAGCGTTTCATAGGTGCTTAATATCAAGGCGTTACTTTGCAACAATGGCAGTCCCTTTTAAGAAGTAACAACGATGAGAGTAAGTGCCTGAGAAGCGCCCAAAGGGTTGCTTTAAAAGCGATTTATACTGCGTTATTGATTTGAACAATAGAACCACTATTACTTGCAATCAATGCCTTGCCTAAATCGCTTTTAATTCCAACTGAAACTCGCACCTTGAGGTGGTTTGGGTATTTATTACAAACTATTACAGTACTTTTTTGTAAATGTGCCATAGTTTTTAAATAATCATTCCGTTGAATTATTTTTATGTTATGTTATCAATCAAGTAGTGGAAATTTGCCAAGGAGCAAACAATATGAAGAACTTATTAATCGCGACGGCTGTATTATTTTTAGCGGCCTGTGCTAAAACGCCTGACTGGGATTACGACAAATCAGCAGATTTTAGTAATTATAAAACCTTCTCTTGGGTACCTAATGCGAGCTTAACTAAAAACGTAGCGAACTACCAAATTAGTCCTTTAATGGAAAAACGTGTGCGTGAAGCCGTTAATGCTGAACTTGAAAAAAGCGGTATGAAGCTTGTTGATATGGCACAAGCAGATGTACTGATTAACTATCATGCGTCAGTTGATACAAAAATTGATGTAGATACCTTCAACGTAGGTTACGGTGCACGCTGGAATTACTGGGGCATGGGTTATAACACGCAAACAACGACTCGCGAATACGAAGTGGGTACATTAATTTTAGACGTAGTTGACCGCGCTTCTAACCAGTTAGTTTGGCGTGGCGCTAAAGAAGGTCGTTTGCAAAAGAATCAATCACCTGAAAAGCGCACTGAAGTTATCAATGAAACCGTTGCTAACATTCTAAGTAACTTCCCACCGCAATCAATTAATCAAAACTAAACACTGTTTTAGTAAAAAGACCGCGCAATTAGCGCGGTTTTTTATTGCCTATTGAAATCTGGTTGGAGTGGTATAACTCAGTGATTCAGATACAATACCCGCAATTTTCAGTGCGCCTAACTAGCCCACTACCCCAGATTAAACAAAATAATCAAGAGAGTTTTAGATGGTACGCGCAGTACAGCTTACACTTCCCGCTTTATTCGTCACTTGCTCAGTGCTAGCAGAAGACACCAACAACATTGAACAAATCACCGTTGAAGTTTCAGCAACCGCAAATAAAGAACCGGTTGGTACTTTTGATGCGCCGGTATCAAACTTAGAATATGACCCGCGTGTCGATTTGCAATCACGCAATATGGCTGAAGCACAAGCTGATGTCACCATTCGTGGTGGTATTTTCGAAAATACTGGCTTTCGTGTTGGTAGCAGTACGTTATTTGACCCTCAATCTGGCCACTACTTTGCTGAAATTCCAATTGCCCCACAGATGCTAACAGGCCCTTCAGTACTTACAGGTGCTGATAATGCCCTTTATGGTATGAATAGCTCGGTTGGCACAGTTTCATTTGGCTGGCGCCCTATCACAAGCACTGGCAGCGTTTCACTTGGCACAGGTACGAATGGCTTTAATTTACAAAGCATTCATGCTGCCCATAGCCAAAAGCTGGATAGTAAACCAGATTGGCGATTAGGTTTTGAGGGTGAATACTCGCACTCAAAAAGCGATGGCTCAATTGAGAATGGCGACCACGACTTTGAACGTGCCTCAGCGCGTATTCAACTTGCAAGCTCTACCTCGCAAACCGATTTTATGTTTGGACGCCAAGAGAAGTTTTTTGGTTGGCCAAACCTTTACACACCATTTAATTTTAACGAAACCGAAGATCTTGAAACCAAGCTTTTCATGCTTAACCACAAGCAAGTGTATGGTGAGAGCAATAGCCTTGAAGTGACTGGTTATTATCGTAAACATAACGACCATTATGTATTATCTCGTGAAAACCCAGCTATTTTTGAAGCGTTTCACGAAACCACGGTTAAGTCATTGGCACTCTCTGGGCGTCACCGCTTAAATAACCGCTATGCTATTAATTATGCTGGCCAATTTATTGCTGATGAAATTGAATCAACGTCTCTTGAAAACAACTTTACGTCACGCAATTACACTAAGCTAAGTATCTTACCTGAGTACAAGGCGGCCCTTGCAGCGAACAAAGAGCTTACTGTACGTGTTGGTGCTGCATTTGATGATACAAACCGTGATAGCTCAGCTACCTCATTTATTGCCGATGCAAGTCTGAAAGTAGCTCATCAAAATGGCAGTGAACATACCTGGTATGCATCATACGCCGAAGCAACACAAGTTCCTGGTTATACAGCAATTGGCGGCAGTGAAACGGGCGGATTATTCAGAAGTAACTACAGCCTTGAGCGCGAAACCACCGATAACCTTGAACTAGGTTTACTGATTGAACAGTCTTCGTGGCGTTTAGATTCAGCTATTTTCTACCGCAAAGATAAAAACCTTACGGATTGGACATATCGCTTTGATGCAACCTCAGCTCGTTTTGCAAACCCGGTTGATATAGACACCTTCGGTGTTGAGTTTTTAGCGAATAAATCGTTTGAAAGCACTGAGTTGATTGCCAGCTACACCTATTTAGAGAAGTCAGAAGACTATGGTACGGCAGATATTGATGCGAGCTTTTATGCGCTGAACTACCCTGATCACCGTGTAACACTGGGCGCAGTATGGCAACCGATGGATGTGCTTGAGCTACGTATCGATAACGAATGGCGTAAACAACATAGTAACCGCCTACGTAGCTCTGATGATCAAGCCTTCTTTACGCAGTTAACGCTAAAATTCACCCCAGCTCAGCTTGATAATGTGTTTGTTACCTTAGCAGCTGACAACATTTGGGATGAATCATTCGAAGAAGTCCCAGGTACCCCTGGTCGCGGCGAGCAATATACGCTAAGTGCTACCTATACGTGGTAAATGAAATACCTCTTACACCCTTATTCGTAGGAGGTATTCATATTTAGTAACTATTCGGTTAGTTTGATATGTAAATGATCATTATGAACATTATTATAAGTAACTTTGTAATTGGACCAAGGCGAAAGCCCTAAGTCTAATACCTTGCCAAAAGCATCTAGCTTTCCTGTTTCTATCAGAGTTCGGCCCCAACCTGATGACAAGTTAATTCCAGCCTGATTCATACTGTCTCCATGTGTGTAAAAAAGTTTAATAACTGAACTTAATTGTGCTAATTCTTCTAAACCGCCTCTTGATTTCGTTACCCACAACCTAACTTGATCAATGGAGTATGCATCTCCATTTAATGCATTAATTACATATTTTTCTAATAATTGATAATTAGCCCGAGCTTTTCCCCTTACATCTAATCTACCACCTATCATATTATGAAATAAAAATGCATCAATATCAGTGCCAACTTTATGGGTCTTATGACCGATATACCTTCCGTGCTCTCCTGATATGTCATTTATTTCAGGTACTAAGTTTCCATATGATTTTAGCCAATTGATGGTATTATATGACGACCAACCATCTCCACCAGCGTCACGTACACCAAACCTTGGTGTAATACTGTCAACTTTCCATAATGGCTGAAAAATTTTTGAATAATATATTTCACTTTGAATTATAATACTTGGTTCTATTTCATTTTCTGCTTCTGCAAAAAACTTATACTTAAATTCACTAAAAAATGTTGTATCACTAAGCTGAGAAACAAAGTCAGTTAATTTTAATCCTTCAACAATATCTCCAACTTGTGTGAAATTACTCCCTGAAAAGACACTTTGCATTTCTGTTTCATCAGGCAAAACCAATATAACATCTAAATTTGATAACTTATATCCTTCTGGTATTTCTAGCTCTACATTGATTGACTTATGATAATGGTTCGCATCGCCGGATTTCGGTATACTAAAAAAATCATTAGTATCTTCAGAGTTTTTCGTAGCTTTTTTATTTTTTTTTAATTGTAAATCTGTAACTCTAATATATGGTGAGTCATAAGCCAAATTAGCAGCTACGTACGTAGTTCTCTTTGAGTCACCTACATTTTTTGTTTCTATATAAAGTGAAACAGGAAAGTTGTCAAATTTTGCATAACTTTCAACGTCAACCGTATACCTATAAAATGCTCCACCCAGACTATCCCAAGTGGGAAAATCGTTATAAATAGAGTTAACTTCAGTAATATATTCATATAAAACCCCTGACAAATAAGAATAAACATAAACAGCAACCGTATCATTGTAGGCACTTTGCTTTTTCACATAATAAGGGTATTCTTGAGTATACATATATTGATTTACAGTTAATTTCTTAGAGCCCTGAGGTACTAATAGCTCCAAAGAATCTGAAACTACTAAATTCTCTTCCGAGCTATTCACTTGAATTGTTTCACTTTCATTCGATACATTGCTACTTTTTACATTCTCACTTTCATCTTTAAGAGGCTCACTATAATAGCACTTAAATAAATATCCGCGCTCAATGAAATTCCTTCCACATAAATCAACAGGCTGTTCGAAGTCACTTCTTTCATAATCATTTTTATCTTTTCCAAAATCTAATAAATCATTTTCACTAGATAATGTGTTTAGCATAGTAAAAAAAGGGACTTTTTCTCTAATATCTACATCCGTTAGTAAGTTAACGTTTATATTGCTATGCTCATAGTCTGTTGTAATTGTTCCTACTGAAAAATACTTCTTACCATCATGCACTTTCTCTATTGAAAACGACCAATTACCAAAAGATAATTTTATACTAAAATAACCTGACTCATCAGTAATGACCTTTTTTACTAACTTTTTATTATTTAATAAATAAGAGAATTTGATTTCAACATTAGCAACAGATACATTGCTATTAGAGGGTGGTGGGTTAAGCTTTCCATCTAATAAAAAAGCGTCCATATAGAAATTAATTTCACCATAATAATCTACGTCCACCTCTTTACCTGTAGCAGAAACCATTAAAGTGAGTTCGCCAAATATAGCCCTTGAACTAAAAAATGATTTAAACTCCTCGAAAGACTTAGGTGTAAGTATGCCATCCACAACATGGAAATAATGTGATATATCAACAGATGATTGCTTTTCTAGATTTATTTTTCTACCGTCAACTCTGGCTAAATTTATGATAAAAGGGTTATTTTCATCTATATATATCGGTAATTTATTATGTGAGAACGAAATATCAAAACTCGAAAAGTTTTTATCAATCGTATTTTCTGTAATACTGGAGACAGACATATTTGCCCACTCAGCATAGCCATGATTTTCATTAAGGGGAATATACACTGAATTAGTTTGGTAGTTTTCTTCAGTTAAAGTCACCTCACCAAATGAAGATACTTTACCAATTAACGAAATTGTATTTTTTATAGTTGGGTCAACATTGAGTGTGATATTAACCGTATCAACCATTTCACCGACAAAATCACCATTAATGAAAACAAGCATATCATCAAAAAGGCTTTCTGAATCATCTATCGAGTCCCCATAATAGCCATTGTTATAGCCCATAGTTACTTCCATATTTATCTTTTCAGTAACTTTAGGTATTTCTTCCAAATAATTACTATGAATAAAGGCAGGTTTACTATCATACCATATCTTCCCCCAACTATTATTTTCATTAACTAGTATCCATGTCGAACCCTCTGAAGCTTTCCCTAACCTTTCACTATACTTAGAAGGTTCAGAACGAACATTCACAGCGCCAGTTTTAGTATTATAAATTTTTACACAAGATAACTCGGCATTTTCTAAGTAGCCATTTTTATAAGACCATCTTAGTTGTCCATCATACCAAAAGTTAACCCATCCATTTTCCTCATTTACAACGTTGTAACTTTGCCCTACTTCCAAATAACCAACTTTCGTAGAAAACTTATTTGCCTGTTCTCTTACATTTACATTCTTTACTACTTTAACAGGATCACATTCACTTGCTTTAGTTTCATTAATATGAAAAAAAACAATGAATATAAATACTAATTTCCAATAAATTTTAAACATAACCTTTCCTTAAAATCATTCCCTAAATTACAAATATCAATCAAAAAGGTTTTAAAGGCAAAATAAAAAAAATAAACCATATAAAGTACTTAACTTTCCTAGAAGTTAAACACTTAAATATTAAGAGGTGAGGATTAAGAAAATATTAGGAGTATAGTATGTGTAAACATTGAGCTAAAAAGTATTTATGTTATAAACTAAGTCATTTGCTCAAGTTCAGTAATTAAATACAGTGCTTGTTCGTTAGTGGTGCCACACACATCAATAGTGGCAGAAAAATCACTGCATACTTTGGGTCTTGATTCATCGCCAAATAATTTACATAGATTATTATCATCAAGTTGAATACAGCGCTCTCCCGCCGCTTTCCCGTTGGGCATCCCAGGAATTGCAGAGCTAATACTGGGTGCAATACAACAGGCGCCACAGCCTAATCTACATGCCATTTTATCTGTCATTGAGTACCTCTTATAGAACCTTTGTAGCGCCTTTGTAATATGTGTAATGGTTTGTTACATCTTCGAACGCCTTGTAAACACTTTATTGCGTATGCTTAGCCTATCAAATTTATTTTTAATTACCGTCAACCGTGAGGGACTATCCCGTGGCTAGTAAAAAACAAATCATTCTCCCAATCGCCGTATTAGTCGGCGGACTAGGAATGGCATTCGCATTTGCTTCAATGAAGCAGCCGCCAGCAGAAAAACCAGAACAAGATACGCGTCCGCTTGTATCAATTAAACCTTTAAGTTTTGATGCTGTAACACTCGATGTAAAATCATACGGCATTGTCAAACCAAAAAATCACACAGACCTAGTTGCACAAGTGAGTGGCCAGGTTGTCTCGCTGTCTGAACAGTTTGTACAAGGCGGGTTTGTTAAGCAAGGCGACATTCTAGCACGTATTGACCCAAATGATTACGAAGCTGCACTCATTGAAGCAGAAGCAGGTCTAGCGCAAGCAAGCTCTGCTCTTGAAATTGAACGCGCACAAGTCTCTGTTGCACAAGCTGAGTGGGACCGCATCAAAGGTGACTCAAACCAAGTTATCCCTTCAGAGCTTTATTTACGTAAACCTCAACTTGCGGAAAAACTTGCAAACTACCGTGCAGCACAAGCCAGTGTTAAACGCGCCAAACGCAACCTTGAGCGCACTTACATTAAAGCGCCATACGATGCGATTATTGACGAGCGACTAATTAGTTTAGGCAGTGTAGTAAACCCAGGTAATAGCTTTGGTAGCCTAAGCTCAACATCACTGGCTGAAATTCGCTTACCTGTTGCAGATAAAGATCTGCAATATCTAAATAACCAAGGTATTGGTGCTAACGTATCAATTAACGCTGAATTTGCAGGTAAACAAACAACGTGGCAAGCGACTATTGTTCGTAGCGAAGGGGTTGTTGACCAACGCAGCCGTATGAATTACCTAGTAGCACAAGTAGCAACGCCTTATGAGCAAAAGCAACCTCTGCGTTTTGGCTCGTACATTAATGCCACCATTGAAGGCCGTGCATTAGACAACGCAATTGTTGTTCCGCATCACTTAGTTAAAGATAATAAAGTAGCAGTTTTACAAGATGGCGAAACCCTTACTTTTAAAACACTTAACATAGTGCGCGAACAAAATGGCATGGTAATCGCCGATAATGGCCTTGCTAATGGTGAACAACTTATTACCTCTGCTCTTGAATACCCAACTGAAGGCATGGCAGTCAAGCTAGATAATGCAAAACTAAGTGTGCCAACAACGCAGTTAGCGTTAAAAGAGGAATAAGCCATGACCACGCACAGAGAAAAAGGGCTTATTGCCTGGTTTGCACGCAACCCAGTTGCTGCAAACCTACTTATGATCTTCATTTTAGTGGGCGGCTTATTGACAGCAATGTCGGTGCGTAAACAAATGTTCCCACAGTTTGAAAGTAACTGGATCAGTATTCAAGCTGTTTACCCTGGGGCTGCGCCACAAGAGGTAGAAGAAGGTATAACCATTAAGGTCGAAGAGTCTTTAGAGGGCCTAGAAGGCATTAAACGTTTAATTACTTATTCAAACCGTGGCTTTTCACAAGCTTGGATAGAAATCGAAGAAAAATACGACCCGCAAGAAGTACTCGATGAAATCAAGATGCAGGTTGATTCAATCAATACCTTCCCTGCTGAGATGGAACGCCCTATTGTTCGCCGCGAAAAGTTTGAGCAAGAAGTCATGATACTCGCTTTGTATGGCGATATGAGTAACTACCAGCTCAAAGAGCTTGGTAACGACATAAAAGATGAGCTACAAGCTTTACCACAAATAAACTTGGTCAACTTTTACAGTGGTTTAAACTACGAAATTGGCATTGAAATCAGCCCAGATAAACTACGTGAGTATGGTTTAACTTTCCGTGATATTGCCACAGCCGTGCGTAGCTTCTCTGCCAATATGTCAGCGGGTCAAATTCGCTCTGAAAATGGCTACATTTCGATGCGTGTCGAAAACCAAGCTTATCGTGGTAAAGAGTTCGAAAATCTGCCTTTATTACACCTACCTGATGGCGCACAGGTGTTATTAGGTGATGTAGCAACAATTAACGATGGCTTTGAAGAAGGCTTACAATACTCTAAGTACAACGGTAAAAATTCACTGACTTTTGAAGTAAATGCATCAAAAGATCAAGATATCACTAAAGTTGCTGCGGTATTAAAAAAATACCTTGCAGATAAAGCGCCACAGCTTCCTGCTGGTGTAAAACTATCACCGATTGTTGATTTAACTTACTACCTTGAAGGTCGTCTAAACATGATGATCGACAACATGGTGTGGGGTGGTATTTTAGTAATGGTGGTACTTGCCCTATTCTTGCCACTGCGCTTAGCATTTTGGGTCATGATGGGTTTACCTGTGTCATTCCTAGGTGCATTTTTAATGATGCCTCTGGGCTTTATAGACATCACAGTTAACTTAGCTTCTTTATTCGCATTTATACTGGTGCTGGGGATTGTGGTTGATGACGCCATCGTGGTTGGTGAGTCAGCCAGTGCTGAAATTGAAAAACACGGTCACAGTCCCGATAACGTAGTACGCGGCGTAAAACGCGTTGCTATTCCAGCAACCTTTGGGGTGTTAACCACAATTGCCGCATTCTTACCGCAAACATTGGCATCAGGCCCTGGCTCTGCGTTTTCTAAAGCCATTGGTGGTGTAATTATCCTTTGCTTAATTTTCTCATTGATTGAGTCAAAACTAATTTTACCGGCTCACTTAGCGGCTATGAAAAATAAACCTGCGAATCCTAAAAACCCGTTACACCGCTTACGCTTAGGTATGGATAAAGGCCTGAAAAACTTTGTTGATAATTACTACACTCCATTTATTGGTCGCTGTATTCACTATCGCTACACCGTGATTGTTGGTTTTATCTGTGTACTTATTGTCAGTGGCGGTATGTTTACGGGTGGTTTAGTGAAGTTTGTTGCGAACCCTAAAATTCCGCATGATTTCCCTCGTATCTCTGTTGAAATGAATTTATCATCATCTGAGCAAGCAACACTTGAAACAGCACAAACAATTGAAAAGCTGATTTTAGATGTCGATAAACAACTTGAAGAGCAATATGGTCAAGCAATGATCCGCGACTTATCGGTTAGTTTACGCGGTCGTACAAGTGCTCGTATCATGGCAATTTTAGTTGAACCCGATTTACGCCCTATTGATACATTCCAATTAAGTGCTATGTGGCGCGAACAAATGCCACCATTACCGGGGGTGAAAACACTTAATATTGAAGATAGCATCATGAACGGAGGTCGTGATGACGGCGATGTGAGCTTCCGCCTTGAAGGCAAAGATATCAACAAGCTAAAAGAGGTTGCGGCTAAGTTAAAAGAGAAATTAAATAGCATGGAAGGTGTGGGTGATGTTAATGACTCACTACAATCAGCAACCGATGAAGTACAACTTGAACTTAAACCGCTTGCTTACAGCTTAGGCTTAACGCTATCGGATGTGGCATCACAAGTCAGCTTTAGTTACTACGGCCTTGAAGCACAACGTATTTTACGTGATGGTGAAGAAATTAAAGTAATGATCCGCTACCCTCGTGAATCTCGTGATGCAGTAAGTGACATTACAGATGCACGTATCATTACACCCACTGGCGTAGAGGTGCCGCTTGCTGAAGTCGCTAAGGTTAATATTGTTGATGGCGTAAACCGCATTCGCCGTGAAAATGCTAAACGTACCGTAAACGTATGGGCTGCGGTAAATACTGACCAAGCAGAGCCGTTTGCCATTGCTAAAGAAATTCGTGACGACTACTTACCTAGCCTATTGAAAAGTTACCCAGGTGTAGAAAGTAATGTAGCTGGCCGTATTCAAGAAGAAATGGACAGTGTCGCAGAGCAAGTACGTGATTTTGCTTTATCAATGATGATTATCTTTGCGTTACTTGCTATTCCACTACGCTCATACTCGCAACCATTCATTATTATGTCGGTTATTCCATTTGGCGTAATTGGTGCGATGTTCGGTCACATGATCTTAGGTATGACGATGAGTAGCCTATCGGTATTCGGTATCATCGCAGTTGCCGGGGTTGTAGTGAATGACTCGCTAGTAATGGTCGACTTTGTTAATAAAGCTCGCGCTGAAGGTGTAGCAATTAAAGAGGCTGTGATGCAGGCTGGTGGCCGACGTTTTAGAGCTATATTATTAACCTCAATCACCACATTCATTGGTGTATTACCAATCATTATGGAAACAAGCTTACAGGCTAAAATAGTTATTCCAATGGCCGTTTCACTTGCTTTTGGTGTGTTATTTGCGACCGTTATCACACTGATATTAATTCCATGTCAGTACGTTGCACTTGAGGACTTTAAACGCCTAATAAGTAAGCTGAAAGGTAAAAAAACACCAACTGAATCTGAGTTACAGACAAGTAGTAACTAATAATATTCCACTATCCCAACCTAACGCTTGGCAAAGTAGTTTGCCAAGCGTTTTTTATATCTATTCACTTAATTAACAGGTCTATTTTGAGACAATAAAACCTCGTTGATTACAAGGCAAAAACTTTGTTATTGAGTTGTTCTTGCATTGCTATTGCTCTGGTATTCATGCTGTCGTAAATAAGTAATTTTTAACGATAGATTTAATTCATCAAAATGACTAAGAATTACTGCTTGGTAATATATCTACTCACTAGGTAAAGTGTTCTGTTTTTAATATTAATACGGATTACTATTACTAAAAAATAAGTAAATTTGTTCCTATATTTTGTATTGCTTTGCTAAGCTTAAATTAGCATTTAATAAATGAGTCTCTGGCTCAAACCTAATACGTTATAAGGACATAGCTATGAAATTTTTTCGTCAAACGGCTTTGGTTAGTTGTTTTTTATTAGGCACACCTGTATTAGCCGAAAACCAATACTTGCAACAACAGCTTGAACCTATTCTCATTGGTGAATCACACACCATTGAAGAACAGCAGATCCACTCCCCTGAAATGACCATTGCCACATACAAGGCAAATGGCTTTGAGCAAGTTTGGGCTGACATTAAATATGCAAAGCAAGTACTCAACTTAGTCGCACAGTCAGAACTTGAAGGTCTTTCACCCAACGATTATCACTTTGATACATTACTGGCACTTATAGATGAAGTCGATAAACGTGGCACTGATGCAGCCGAGGCACAGTTTGACGTACTAATGACTGACGCAATTATGACCTATGCGAAACATTTGATCCGCGGTAAAGTTAACCCAAAACAGCTAGCATCTACATGGAACTATGAACAATTTGATGTCAGCCCTGATGCTGCAGCAGCTTCTTTACTCAAACATGTAAAATCTAAGAGTCTTGATAAAGGATTAAACAACCTTAAGCCCGTATTACCCCATTATCAAAGGTTAAAGAAAGCGCTAGTATTTTACCGAGAGCTTGATGCAAAAGGTGAGCTACCTGCAATTTCCTTGCAAAGTAAAGCACTCAAACCGGGTCAAACTGACCCAGCAGTGCCGCTCTTAAAACAAAAACTACATCGCTTAAATTATTATACTGGTAACCTATCTGATGCTCACGAGTATGATGATGAACTTGTTGATGCTGTCAAAAAATTTCAATACGCTCATCAAGTTGATGACGATGGTATTATTGGCGGTGCAACTTTAAAACTTCTCAATAAAGACTACAGCGAATATGTGAATGATATTTTAGTTAATTTAGAACGCATTCGCTGGGTTGATAATACGCTCACAGAACGTTTTTTGATCGTAAATATAGCTGGTTATAAGCTGTATTTATTTGAAGATAACAAGCTTAAATGGCAAACCAACGTAGTAGTAGGTCGAAATTACACAAAAACGCCTATTTTTAAAGGTCAAATGAGTTATATCGTGATGAACCCAACTTGGACTGTTCCACGCAGTATTTCAGGTGGCATTATCAAAAAAATGAAAGAAAATCCTAACTACCTAAATGAAAAAGACTTTGTTGTGGTTGATAGCCGCCGTAACCCAGTTGATAGTGAGAGTATTGATTGGGCAAATGCAAGCCGGAAGAACTTTCCGTACTGGTTTGTACAACAACCATCAGAGAATAACTCGCTAGGCCAAATTAAATTTATGTTTCCCAATAAATACTCAATTTATTTGCACGATACACCAGCAAAAAGCCTATTTCAGCAAGACCAACGTGCATTTAGTCACGGTTGTGTAAGAGTAGATGATCCTTTCACCTTAGCTGAAAAAATCTTAGGAACCTCAGATAATTGGTCTCGCAGTGACATTGATCACACTATTGCCGCAAAAGAAACTAAAAAAGTTAGCTTATCTAAACCATTAGACGTGCTATTAATGTACTGGACTGTCTCAGGGAACGATCAGGAAGGTCTTCATTTTTATAGCGATGTTTATAACCGCGATGCAGAACTATTAAAAAAGTTAACTACGCCATTAGCTAATAATTCAATTTTAGGAAAATTATGAAATTAAGCCGTGTTATTTTTTATCTATTTTTCGTTATCAATGCCCAGCGGACTCTAGCCATTGAGCTAAGTGACACGTTACATAGTTTAATTTTAGATGCAAACCAAGTTCTGACTCTTGATAACACGGCTGATTTTACTCCTACTGCTGTTTCAGATGTTGAAACAGCACGACTAGGACCAACCAGCATTGCCATAAATGCGCCCAACAATGCGGGTTTCTACAACCTAGTACTGAGTAATGGTAAAGTCACTAAACACTTGCTCATTATTGTGAAAAAACCTTTCAATTCAGACAATAAACAATTGAATAATTACCAAATAGGGCTATACCCTGCCCCTTATAAAAATTACCCACAGTACACTGCGCCAAACGGATTTATCGAAATTTTTGAAAAAGACTTATCACGCCAGCTTACTCCTCATGTACAAATTAAAAATGTAATTTGTAAGCAAGTGAGTGACTTTCCAAAATATTTATATATAAATAACGACGGCTTGATGATGCTAGAAGAGTTACTCACGTTTGTACAAAATGAAGGGATTAAAGTCAGCAAATTTGCCTTTATTAGTGGCTATCGAACCCCCCACTACAACCGCTCTATTGGTAATGGCAAACACAGCCGACACCAATATGGTGATGCCTTTGACTTATATATAGATGAGAATGGCGATGGCCGTATGGACGATTTAAATGGCGATGGAAAACTAACGATTGCTGATGTTGATGTACTTTATAAAGTGTTCGAAAAATTTCAAAAACAGAGCCGCTATAACGGCGGTATCGGTCGCTATAAACCCGCCTCTCACCACGGTGGTTTTGTTCACATAGATAATCGAGGATTTACCGCTAGGTGGTAATACAATCTTCATATAATCCTTGTTTATATATTATCCGATTGCATTATTGCTGCTTGATTGCTAAGTTATTATGAGAAATGGAAATACTACAAAAAAACAAAGGGAATTATGCGCTTTATCCTCTGCATTTTTTATATTTTAGTCCTCAGTGGTTGTCAGAGTTTTATTGCTTATCAATTAACTCAACCTGCGCAAGAAGTAGCTTACGATGGTCCTGACGATCCAATGTTGAGAACCGTTTACGAAGGTATACCCCAAAAAGCATGCAATAATACACAGCACTGTTTAATGATTAGGATATTTTCTTATAATGATTTAATAGAATATTTTAAGCAAGGTGAACAATTTGGTATAACTTTTCAACTTAAATCCAAAGAAGTAATGGAAAGATTTGAAACAACTTTGACCTCTAGAAATGGCACCAAACAGATAAACGATTCAGTGATTATAGTATTCCCAGGTTATGGTGTGAGTAGTTTAATTTATAGCTTTCAAGCCCGTTGGCTTAGCCATTTTACTGGTAAAGATGTCATCCTTATGCCTGCTAGCAATCAGTATGATGAATTCAAATTTGGTCTAAACAGTCTTGATGTATTACAGCATTATTTAAATAACAACCAATACCAACAAATTGATATTCTAAGTTATTCAATGGGCAGTATTGCTGCTATGCAATTTGCAAAGCAAATACCTAATGTAAAGCAACAGATAATGGTTGCACCAATGGTCCATTTTGACACCGCATTAATGTCCGTAGCTAAAAATTACCACCCAACATTAAGCTACTTTGTCAAAGATGATGATTTTAAAAATGCAGCAAAAAATGTGATTCAAGGCAGTGGTATTGATGAGTCACAGCTTGATTTAATCACCCTGCTCAATGACACACAACCATCAGTTAGAACAACACTCTATCTCAGCAACGGAGATCCAATAAGCCCCGCTGGATATTGGCAAGCACTTCAAAATGGGAGTGTATCTGTAGTGCATTACAGTAATTTAGACCACACCAGAATGGTAAGCCTTATCAATCAAGCCATGCGCAATGAGGTTTTACATAGGTTAATGTAACCAACAAATAACAAGGACAGTAATGAACATATTCTGTAAGAAATTAAGGTTGCTTGTAGTTTTTTATTTACTCGCAACTTCAAGCATTGCACACAGCCAAAACATGCAGGCAGAGATGGCTGATTTTATCCAAGGCTTTCATGACTACAAGCAGTTTAATGGTAATGTATTAGTCGCAAAAGATGGAAAAGTACTGTTTGAACAAAGCGTTGGCTATGCCAACTTTGAATGGGATATAAAGCATAGTGATAAAAGTAAATTTAGAGTTGGTTCAATTACCAAACAATTTACCGCCATGTTAATTCTGCAATTGGCACAAGATGGTAAACTTAAACTCGATGATCACCTTGCAAAATACCTACCTGACTACAGACATGATATAGCCACTAAAATTACTCTTCGCCAAATACTTAATCATACCTCTGGTCTTGGTAATTATACCCAAGCTAAATCGTTTCGTGATGAGTACAGCCGAAACCCCTACAGTGTTGATGAATTTATTCGCTTGCTATGTAGTGATGATCTAGTGTTCGAGCCCGGCACTGAATTTCGTTATAGCAATTCTGGCTACTTTATTTTAGGGGCGGTAATCGAAAAGGTAACAGGTCAAAAATATCAAGACGTATTACAGAAGAACATTTTAGATCCACTCGATATGAAGGATACAGGCTATGATTCTCACAATAAAATCATTAAATTTCGCGTATCGGGTTACGACAACGGCCTAGCAGGCTATAGCAATACTGATTATTTAGATATGTCTATCCCCTATGCTGCTGGGTCTATGTATTCAACAGCACGAGATTTACTAAAATGGGATCAAGCTCTCTACACGGATAAGTTATTGAACAAAGAGTATAAGAAGCAGATGTATCAAGTTTCTGAGCAAAGAAATTATGCGCTTGGTTGGGAAGTAACAAACCTTGATAAAAGCACCTACGGAAAACCCCTAACACGTATTCAACATGGCGGTGGCATCAATGGTTTTAATGCATTTATAAGTAGGATAATCGAAGACAAATTACTGGTTATCATTTTAAATAACACCGGTGGTGCACCACTCACTCCCATGACTAATGGCTTACTTGCAATCTACTATGGCAAACCCTACGAAAAAGCGACAGAGCATGCAGATAGTAAACTTTATAACGCATTTAAACATGAAGGTATTGCAGGGTTAAAGAAAACCTATCAGCAAATGGTGAGTGATGATAATACGCCAAGAGAAAGGTCGCTAAACTACTTTGGCTATAAATTAATGCAGATGGGTGAGCTAGACGCCGCAATAACAGTGTTTGAACTCAACAATCAATCTTATCCAGAGTCCGCAAATTCGTTTGACAGTTTAGGTGAAGCATATTTAGCTGCCGGTGATAAACAAAAGGCATTAGCAAGTTACAAAAGTGCGTTAAAACTAAACCCTGACAGTGAAAGTGCCAAACAAGCAATTGAGAAATTACAATAAACAAGCTCAGCTACTCTATACCTAAAATAATTAGTTATCGAGTACCCGCTTATCTAAAATCCCTTTTTCAATCAGTTGATTGAGAATCGCCTTGGTTTTTTCTCGGCATATATCACGAACTAAACGAACTGCGGGTGTTATTGACTGACGGCTTGGGCATATTAGCCAAAGCTCTGCACATAAGTGAGGGTAATTTTGCATTACTGGCACTACCCGCCCACTTAATAGATCATCACTGATATCAATACAAGACTTTACTGCTAGGCCTTTACCAGCCACACACCAACGCCTTACCAAGTCACCATCGTTAGATGCTCGGCGGCCTTGCATTTTTACCTTAAAACGCTCGGTCCCATCGGTAAAATCCCAGACATTATTAATGATATCTTGCAGTTGATAAAATAAACCTTGATGCTGGGTTAATTCATCAGGATGTGTTGGCGTGCCATATTCGGCAATGTACTCTGGGGTCGCACATAACAGTCGTGGCACATTACAAATTTTAAAACCATATAAGTTTGAATCAGATGGCGAGCCATACCTAAGTGCGAAATCAACGGAGTCTCGGTAAAAGTCGACATTACTATCGCTAATATGCGGGCGCATGCTCAACTTTGGATATTCATCGAGTAACTCATCTAACCAAGGAATAATAATGTTGCGGCCTAAATCTGACGATAGTGCGACTCTTAGCTCGCCCTCAATTTCATCATGCTCACCTTTTAAGGCAAGTGTCGCTTGTTCTAGCATGAGCACAGCTTGCTGACATTGTGGTAAAAAACGTTCTCCTGCCGCAGATAAGCGCAAATGACGAGTTGTACGAACAAACAACTCTGCACCAAGAGCGGCTTCAACACGTTTAATTGCCGCACTGGCGGTAGCGGCTCGCATGTCTAACTTTGCTGCTGCGGTTGTAATACTGCGAAACTCAGCAACCTTGAGGATTAATTTGAGATCTTCAACCAGCATATTAACTAAAATTTTTTGATAATGTTTATTCGATTATGCGCTTTATCGCAAAGTATGCAAGGCGTAAACTGCACCTAATTGTTATACATGCGGGAGCAAATCATGACACACCCTATTATTTCTGACTTACAACGCCGTTACACAAGTAAGCGTTACGACGCTTCAAAGCACATTAGCCAAGCAGACTTAGCTGTAATTTTAGAAGCATTACGCTTATCGCCATCGTCTATTAATTCTCAACCATGGAAGTTTGTAGTCATCGAATCAGATCAAGCTAAGCAACGTTTGCATGATAGTTTTGCAAATAAGTTTCAGTTTAACCAAGTACATGCAAAAACAGCATCACACACCATTTTATTTGCTTATAACCCAAGCTATAAACGTGCTGATTATGAAAAGGTAATCGATGCTGATATTGCCAATGGTCGTACAAAAGCAGAAAACAAAGAGCAAGCATTTGGCGCATTCGCTTTCGTTTATTTAAATACTGATGATCAAGGAGTTAACGCACATTGGACTAAAGCTCAAACTTACATTGCTTTAGGTAATACCATGCATACTGTTGCTCGTTTAGGTATAGATTCAACCCCAATGGAAGGCGTAGATAAAGACTTACTCGGTGAGCTATTTGCAGATGAATTAGGCGGCTATGTTTGTGAAGTAGCACTCGCAATTGGTTATCACGAGCCAGAGCAAGATTATAACGCTGCATTACCAAAATCGCGTTTAGATAAAGATGCGGTAATTACAGTCGTGTAACAAGCCTTTCAATCGCGCCGGTAAAACCGGCGTGATATTTATTTTAAGTCAGTTTTCACCATGACATTACTCGCCACACCTTCATACAAATCTGCCGTTATTGTGGCAACAGCACCATTTATTAGTGCTAAATTAGGAGCTACGTGGCCAATATCGGCATCAACGATAACCGGGAACAAATTGCCTTTAAATGCAAGCTCTATTGCTTGGTATTCATCAAAGTAGCAGTCGTTATTAATTGCAGGGCTGCGACCAAATATCACCGCGTTAACATCAGTAAACACATCATTTAGCTTTAAAGACAATAAACACCTAGCTAATGCCATCGGGCTAAGTTCCGCATTCTCTAAATATAAAACTAAACCTTCTGGCGCATACTGCTTTTTAAATTCATGCAAAGCATAGTAATTTGAGGGTAATAATAACCCTAACGTGTCTAAACAGCCGCCAATAAGCCGTCCAGAAACTTCAATTTGACGTTTATCCTTATAGTTAATACAGCGCCATTGGCTCGGTGCATTTAGATTAAATTTTGCATTTGGATTTGCTTTATAGTCAATTGCCTCTTTTTGATAGAAAGGAGAAGCAACTTGATGTAAACACTGATTTTCTTCCAGCTCCATTGCATTAAATATATCTTGCAAATGCTGATCGGTGTCATCTGGATGAATTTGCATTAAGTTTGCGGCGTGTAAAGTCGCCCAACCACAACGAGTCGTTAATGCACATGCAAAGGTGCTGATATCTGAAAAGCCAACCAACCATTTAGGTTTAGCATTATTAATAGCGTTAAAGTCAAGTAATGATAAAATCGCCATGGTGAGATCGCCTCCCCATGGCGGCATAATCGCTGCAATCGAGTCATCAGTTAAAAACTGCATTAATTCTTCTGCACGTTGCTTTGCAGGGTTATGCTCTTGACGTAAGCATGACCCTTCAATGATTGTAAACCCTTTCGCTGTTAAACCTTGAAGTACTATATCTAATCGCTTATGAAATGATTCATCAACACCAGAGGAAAAAGCACAAATGGCTATTTTGTCACCTTTGGCTATTGGCTTAGGATACTGAATTTTAGCCATTACTACTCCTTTATTCCGTTTAACGAGCCCCCAACGTACCGAATAAATCCACGCCTGTAAACAGGCATAAAAAAA
The DNA here is from genome assembly GCF_051235485.1 of Pseudoalteromonas nanhaiensis. Lineage (NCBI taxonomy): Bacteria > Pseudomonadati > Pseudomonadota > Gammaproteobacteria > Alteromonadales > Pseudoalteromonadaceae > Pseudoalteromonas > Pseudoalteromonas nanhaiensis. The sequence goes on from NZ_JBPNYQ010000002.1 coordinate 206,695, forward strand.
CCGCGGTAGTAAACCGCGGCTTTTATCAATGCTTGGTTAAGCTATTAAATATACTCAACTTCAATGATTTCGTACTCTACCTCACCGTTTGGTGTTTTAATGATAACGGCATCGTCTACCTCTTTACCAATTAAACCTCGTGCGATTGGCGAGTTTACAGAGATCAAGTTATTTTTGATATCTGCCTCATCATCACCTACGATTTGGTATTTCACCTCAGCGTCGGTTTCAACATTAACGATAGTCACTGTAGTGCCAAAAATAACCTTGCCAGTTTTTGGCATTTTAGTTACATCGATGATTTGCACATTTGAAAGCTTCGCTTCGATTTCTTGAATACGGCCTTCGCAGAAACCTTGTTGCTCACGAGCAGCATGGTATTCAGCGTTTTCTTTCAAATCACCATGTTCACGCGCTTCAGCGATATCAGCGATGATTTTTGGGCGTGTAACTGTTTTTAATTCGTTAAGTTCTTCGCGCAGTAATGCTGCACCACGAACTGTCATCGGAATTGATTGCATATTATTCTCACTTAATCCAAGGGTGAATGTATCACCCTTGGCACATTTCCTTAGTTCATTCGCTGGTGTAATTCCTGAACTGACGTCACACTGCTACGGTCGTCTGCTTGGTTAGCAGTACAGTTAGCAAATGCCGCGTTCAGTGTCGTTGTGTAGTTTGTCTTGTGCTGTAAAGCACCACGACGTAACACCTTCGAATCTTCAATCGCTTGGCGACCTTCAGTAGTGTTTACAATATAGCTGTATTCACCATTTTTAATTCTATCAAGAATATGAGGGCGGCCTTCGAATACCTTGTTCACGCGACGAACTGCAATACCTGCTTCTTCAAGGGCTTTAGCAGTACCACCCGTTGCATCTAACTCAAAACCAAGGTCAGTCATGGTTTTAGCTAGCTCAACAATACGTGGCTTGTCACTGTTGCGTACCGATAGTAACGCGCGACCACCGCGTGGTAAAGTGTTGCTTGCACCTAATTGTGCTTTAGCGAATGCTTCGGCGAAAGTTTCACCAACACCCATTACCTCACCCGTTGAGCGCATTTCTGGGCCACGGATTGGATCAACACCTTGGAACTTAGCAAATGGCAATACCACTTCTTTAACACTGTAGTAAGGAGGAATTACTTCTTTAGTAATACCTTGGCTCGCCAGCGACTGACCCGCCATACAACGTGCCGCTACTTTAGCAAGTGCGATACCTGTCGCTTTAGAAACAAACGGTACTGTACGTGCAGCACGTGGGTTTACTTCGATTAAGTAAACTTTACCGTCTTTCACAGCAAACTGTGTATTCATTAGACCTACTACGCCAAGCTCAAGTGCCATATCAGTCACTTGCTTACGCATCACGTCTTGAACTTCAGCTGTTAATGAGTGCGCTGGTAATGAACATGCTGAGTCACCTGAGTGAACACCTGCTTGCTCAATGTGCTCCATGATACCACCGATGATTACTTGCTCACCGTCACAGATTGCATCAACGTCAACTTCGATTGCGTTATCTAAGAAATGGTCAAGTAGTACTGGCGCTTCATTTGACGCTGATACTGCTTCAGTCATGTAACGACGTAAATCGTCTTCATCATATACCACTTCCATCGCGCGGCCACCTAGTACGTATGAAGGACGTACAACAAGTGGGAAACCGATTTCAGCTGATTTTGCAATCGCTTCTTCCATTGAAGTTACTGTTGCATTCTCTGGCTGAAGAAGGTTTAAACGCTCAACTAATTGTTGGAAACGCTCACGGTCTTCTGCACGGTCGATAGCATCTGGTGAAGTACCAATAACTGGCACACCGTTCGCTTCAAGTGCACGAGCAAGTTTAAGCGGCGTTTGACCACCGTACTGAACGATAACACCTTTAGGCTTTTCAACACGTACGATTTCTAATACGTCTTCTAGCGTGATTGGCTCGAAGAATAAGCGATCAGATGTATCATAGTCAGTTGAAACAGTTTCAGGGTTACAGTTAACCATGATTGTTTCATAGCCGTCTTCACGTAAAGCTAATGCTGCGTGAACACAGCAGTAATCGAATTCAATACCTTGACCGATACGGTTAGGGCCACCACCGATTACCATGATTTTATCTTTGTCAGATGGGTTCGCTTCACACTCTTCATCGTATGTTGAGTACATGTAAGCTGTGTCTGAGCTAAATTCGGCAGCACAGGTATCAACGCGTTTGTATACAGGCACGATATCTAACTGGTGACGCTTTTTACGAATTTCAGCTTCAGAGACACCGGCAATTTCTGCGATACGCGCATCAGCGAAACCTTTACGCTTAAGCTTACGTAAGAACTCAGCATTTAAACCAGCCATACCAACTTCGCTGATTGTTGCTTCGTCTTTTAAGATGTCTTCGATTTGCACTAGGTACCAAGGGTCAATCTTAGTTAGTTCGAAAACATCTTCTACGCTCATACCGTGACGCATTGCATCTGCCACATACCAAATACGCTCTGCACCTGGCTCACGTAATTCACGGATGATTTTTTCTTTCGCTTTCGGGTCATCAAGAGCAACGATTGGGTTAAAACCCGTTGCGCCTACTTCAAGACCACGTAATGCTTTATGAAGTGACTCTTGTTGGTTACGACCAATCGCCATAACTTCACCCACAGACTTCATCTGTGTTGTAAGGCGGTCGTTTGAACCTGCGAATTTTTCGAAGTTAAAGCGTGGGATCTTAGTTACAACGTAGTCAATTGACGGCTCGAAAGACGCTGGTGTTTTACCGCCAGTGATGTCGTTTTGTAGCTCATCAAGGGTGTAACCTACAGCTAGTTTTGCAGCGATTTTCGCAATTGGGAAACCAGTTGCTTTTGATGCAAGTGCAGATGAACGCGATACACGTGGGTTCATCTCAATGATAACCATACGGCCATCTACTGGATTCACACCAAACTGTACGTTTGAACCACCTGTTTCAACACCGATTTCACGAAGTACCGCCATCGATGCATTACGCATGATTTGGTATTCTTTGTCTGTTAGCGTTTGCGCTGGTGCAACCGTAATTGAGTCACCAGTATGAACACCCATTGGGTCAAAGTTTTCGATAGAACATACGATGATACAGTTGTCGTTTTTGTCACGAACAACTTCCATTTCGTACTCTTTCCAACCGATTAATGATTCATCGATTAGAAGCTCATTTGTTGGTGATAAATCTAAACCACGCTCACAAATTTCATCAAATTCTTCTTGGTTGTATGCAACACCACCACCGGTACCACCCATAGTGAATGATGGACGAATGATACATGGGAAACCGATGCGGCTTAGTACATCGTGTGCTTCTTCCATTGAGTGAGCGATTTCTGCACGCGGACACTCAAGACCAATGTTTTTCATTGCAGCGTCAAAACGCTCACGGTTTTCAGCTTTATCGATTGCATCAGCAGTTGCACCGATTAACTCAACGCCGTGTTTAGCCAATACACCGTGCTTATCTAAATCAAGTGCACAGTTTAATGCAGTTTGACCACCCATAGTAGGAAGTACTGCATCTGGCTTTTCTTTTTCAATGATTTTCTCTACCACTTCCCAGTGAATTGGTTCGATGTACGTCGCATCAGCCATTTCAGGGTCAGTCATGATAGTTGCAGGATTCGAGTTTACAAGAATAACTCGATAGCCTTCTTCTCGTAGTGCTTTACACGCTTGTGCACCAGAGTAGTCAAATTCACAAGCTTGACCGATTACAATCGGGCCTGCGCCTAAGATAAGAATGCTTTTTATGTCGGTACGTTTTGGCATTGTTACTCCGGTTAAATTAGTTTGAACGTGCTTGCATCAAGTCGATGAAGTGGTCGAATAATGGTGCCGCGTCGTGTGGACCAGGGCTTGCTTCTGGGTGACCTTGGAAGCTAAATGCTGGTTTATCTGTGCGGTGAATACCTTGTAGCGTGCCATCGAATAGTGAAACGTGCGTTGCACGTAAATTCGCTGGTAATGTTGCTTCATCAGCTGCGAAACCGTGGTTTTGCGCTGTGATCATAACAACATTGCGGTCAAGATCTTTAACTGGGTGGTTACCACCGTGGTGACCGAACTTCATTTTTACTGTTTGTGCACCTGAGGCAAGAGCAAGTAATTGGTGACCTAAACAAATACCAAAAATTGGCGTGTCTGTTTCAAGGAAAGTTTTAATTGCTTCAATCGCGTATGTACACGGCTCAGGGTCACCAGGGCCATTTGATAAGAAGATACCGTCTGGGTTAAGTGCTAATACGTCTTCTGCTGATGTTTGTGCAGGCACTACGGTTAATTTACAACCGCGGTCTACTAACATACGTAAGATATTACGTTTAACACCGAAGTCATAAGCAACAACGTGGAACTTCTCGTCTGCTGCTTCTAGCGTTTTAAAGCCTGAACCTAATGTCCAGCTTGATTCACGCCACTCAAAATTTTCCTTGGTTGAGACAACTTTTGCTAAATCCATGCCTTTTAAGCCTGGGAAGGCTTGCGCAGCTTCAAGCGCTTTTTTCTCATCTAACTCGTCGCCCGCGATGATACAACCATTTTGAGCGCCTTTATCACGTAAGATACGTGTTAATTTACGAGTGTCGATGTCTGCAATACCTAAGATATTGCGTTCTTTTAAGTAATCACTTAACGATTGCTCGTTACGGAAATTACTTGCTAGCAGTGGCAAATCACGGATCACTAGGCCTTTAGCCCAGATTTGACCCGCTTCTTCGTCTTCGCTGTTAGTACCCGTATTACCGATATGTGGGTACGTCAAAGTTACGATTTGTTCCGCGTATGAAGGGTCAGTCAAAATTTCTTGATAACCAGTCATAGACGTATTGAATACTACTTCGCCCACTGACATGCCGTCAGCGCCGATTGCAGTACCGCGAAACACTGTGCCGTCTTCTAGGACTAACAGAGCGGATTTAGTCAAGTTAACCTCCTAACAGTAAAAAACGGGAGTAAAGTCATTTGCTCTACTGCCCGTTTATAGCGATTGGAAACACGCATTTATGAATTTTTGGCAAATTGGCGCTATTCTACAGTAATTTAGCTTGTAGATCTAATCTTAATTAATAAAATAGTAAAAATAAGCGCTATTAACTAAAAACTCGCTGAAACTGCCAAAAATCAAACTAAACTACTTCAAGTCAAGCACATCTTGCATGTCATAAAGTCCAGCTGGTTTATTTTTCAACCAGCCCGCAGCTCTTACAGCTCCTAATGCAAAGGTCATTCTTGAACTTGCTTTATGAGTTAATTCTAGCCTTTCGCCAGAAGTTGCGAAATATGCGGTGTGTTCACCTACTATATCCCCGCCTCTCATGACCGAATAACCTATTTCATTTTGCGATTTTGCATGTTCGTCATTGCTTCTGTCAAATCGTGCAACTTCATCGTGTTGCCAGCCTTTTGCCTCAGCAATTGCCTCTCCAATTGCCAGCGCGGTGCCCGAAGGTGCATCAATTTTGTGACGATGATGAGCTTCAAATATTTCGATGTCCATGTCATCGCCAAACTTCACAGCCGCAGTCTGCACTAAGTTAAGCAGTAAATTCACACCTACGCTATAATTGCGCGCAAAAACAATCGGAATATGCTTTGCTGCTTCATTTAAAGAATCAATGTCGTCTTGATTAAGACCCGTGGTACCAATTACCATCGCGATATTTTTTTCTACGGCTGTTTTTAAATGACTACGCATACCTGCAGGTAAGGTAAAATCAATCAGCACATCAGTATCTTTTACATCTGACTCTTTACTAAATGACACATCAGCTGTTGCGGCACTGTTTAATTGATTAACGGCAATATCTAAAAGTGGCGAGTTGTCACGAACATACGCGCCCGTTAAAGTTGCATCTTCTTTTTTTGTGACAGCTTCTAAAAGTGCCAGCCCCATACGGCCGTTTGCACCAAATACACCTATACGATTCATACTATTACCTTACCTATTCTTATTAGCTTGCTAGATTTTATCGAAAACTCATGTAATAGTCAGGTTAGCTTATAAAAAACACTGAGCTAATTTATGCTGAGTTTGTGTTTTATAAAATAACAACAATAATAACAGATAGTCTTTGCATTTAGCCATCTATACATTTAAACTTCTTCCTTTGCGCCGATTTGGTCTTTGGCTTGCGGGCGCTGTTGATGTCTTTTAGACACAACTAAATACAGCTAAAAGAAGTCTTTGGCTGTGTTATTGGTTATCTAACGAGGAATATGATGCAGCCATCATTTAATAAAACAAAAGCAAAATTATCTTTGCTGCCGCTTTTGGTGTTTGTCGGCTTATTTTTAGGCGCTGGCTTATACTTACAATCTCAAGGTGTTGATTACGCTTTTTATCAATTACCTGCTCCAGTGGCAATTTTACCTGCCATCATGCTGGCGTTTATCTTAAATAAAAATACCATCAACCACAGTGTTGAAACCTTTATTAAAGGTGCTGGGCACAGCAATATCATCACGATGTGTTTGATATATCTACTCGCTGGTGCGTTTTCTGCGGTTGCCGGTGCAACAGGTGGTGTTGATGCCGTTGTTAATGCAGGTTTATCACTTATTCCGCCAGCATTATTACTACCGGGATTATTTTTAATCGCCGCTGTTGTGTCGACTGCAATGGGTACTTCAATGGGTACTATTGGTGCTATTGGTCCGATTGCTTATGCCGTCGCCCAAAAAACAGGTATTGATCCATCACTGATGGCAGGCACGATTGTATCGGGTGCCATGTTTGGTGATAACTTATCAATTATTTCTGACACAACGATTGCTGCAACCCGCACGCAAGGCTGTGAAATGAAAGATAAATTCCGCGAAAATTTAAAAATTGCACTGCCTGCTGCAGCATTAACAATCGGTTTGTTATTTTTCTTAACACCTACTGCAGAAGCTGTAGAAACTCAAGACTTCGATATTTTATTAGTATTGCCTTATGCCTTTATCTTGGTACTCGCGGTAATGGGCTTTAACGTATTTGTGGTGCTATTTAGCGGTATTATCTTTGCTGCACTCATGGGCTTTACTGGCAGCTATGAAGGGGCGAGTTTTGTTAAAGATGTTTATAAAGGCTTTACCGATATGCAGGAAATTTTCTTGCTATCGATGTTTATTGGCGGCCTTTCAGAATTTATCCGTATTAATGGTGGTCTTGATTATATTGCTAACAAAATTCAAGCAATTACTAAAGTTATCGCTAAATGGCACCGTAAAGTTGCGGATCAATTAGGGATTGCAGCCCTCGTTATGACCAGCAACCTATGTATTGCTAATAATACGGTATCAATTATTGTTGCAGGCCCAATTGCTAAAAAATTAGCGGATGATGGCGAAATTACAGGTAAGCGTTCAGCAAGCTTGCTTGATATTTTTGCTTGTGTAACACAAGGCTCACTGCCTTATGGCGCACAAGCGCTATTGTTGGGTGCTACTTTTAAAATTAGCCCATGGGAAGTATCAACATCATCTTATTATTGTTTTATTCTTGCTTTTACTGCAGTAGCGGTAATTTGCTTACGTCGGAATAAAGCATAAGTTAAATAATTTTTGCCAAGATACGCCCAATTTAGGGCGTATCTGCTATAATCCTGCCTTTATATCCCCTTTACACCATCAATATTGAGATATGAACTTGAAAAAGATCCTTTCTGTTGCTGCGCTATGTGCAGTAAGTACTTCAGGCTATGCCGCTAATTGGAGCTCTACGCAATTACACGTTAATAACGGTGAACACAAAAATCCGTTTTCATTAACTAAGTCAAATACCACGGTTGTTTCATTGCAACACGCTTCTGGTTACGACTATGGCGATAACTTCTTTTTTATTGATTACAGCAATGACGACCGTCAAGATGGCTATCAAGACAAAGACTTTTATGGCGAGTGGTATTCAACATTTAGCTTATCAAAAATCTCTGGCAATGACTTTTCATACGGCGCAATTGCCGATGTAGGCTTAACAGCAGGTTTTAACGCAGCGGGTGACGCAAAAGTACTGAAATATTTACCAGGTGTAAAATTGAGCTGGCAAGCTCCGGGCTTTAGCTTTTTATCTACCCTATTCACCGCTTACATTGATGACAGTGAAGGCGTAGCACGTGGTGGCGCACCAACTGAATCAAACAGCTGGATGATTGATGTTGCATGGGGTTACCCATTTACTATTGGCTCACAAAAGTTCAATGTAACAGGTCATGTTGAATACATCGCTGAACGTGAAAATGAATTTGGTGAAGATGTAAAAGCGTGGATATTAGCACAGCCAATCATTACTTGGGATTTAGGTCATGCAATGAGCATGAAAGAAAATACGCTACTGCTAGGTCTTGAGTGGCAATACTGGCACAACAAGCTAGGTACAGACACTACTGAGTCAGTACCACAACTTCACGTTGAGTGGACGTTTTAACGAGTTGCTAGTTATCAAATTAAAGCCTGCAGTTATCTAAACTACAGGCTTTTTAAATTTTAGAGTAAAATTTGACATACATTCGATCGTGGTTCTACAGTTAGATTTTAGGAGAACCTCATGAATAAATCATTTATCATTAGTAGCTTACTAGCTTTAACTACTTCTTTCTTAGCCAATACAACTGAGCTTAAACCTGCAATAAAATGCGGTTTACCAAAACCTTACTCAATGCCAAAACTTGATCAAGTTACTTACGACGGAAAAGCCTGTTTTTGCCAAGAAAATGATTGTAATTGGAAAGATATAGATATTACTCTTTTAATTGAGGGTATAGCTATGGTTAGTCTGGCGCAAAAATGTGGTATTCCTGAGCAGCTATCCGCTCCTTCAATCGAGCAGACAACTTACCCAGGAAAAGTGTGTATTTATGAGAATAAAAAATATTATTGGCAAAATGTTGATATTCAACCTTTGCTCTATTGATCATAATTTACACTGCGGGGTTTTCCCTTTCGCTCTAGCCGCTTGTTGAGCTTTTAATGCATCTGACATGTGCTTTTGAAGCTCTTTAATTCGGTTACCCGGAGCTGGGTGAGTCGACATAAACTCGGGTGTACCACTACTACCTGCTGCACTCATATTTTGCCAAAGAGATACTGATTGCTCTGGGTTAAATCCTGCTTTTGCCATTAAATCTAGACCTACAATATCTGCCTCTGATTCATGTGAGCGACTAAATGGTAATACCACCCCATATTGTGCGCCTAAACCCAAAGCCTGCATGATTTCGCCTCGATATTGCACATTCCCCATATCAAGTGCCGCACCACCAACTTGTAAGCCAGTTTGTAAAAGTGCATTCTGTGAAACACGTTCATTTGAATGCTCAGCTATCACGTGTGCAACTTCATGACCTAAAACAGTAGCAAGTTGGTCTTGGTTTACCGCTACTTTTAATAAACCAGTATGAACCCCGATATAACCACCCGGTAAGGCGAATGCATTTGCAGAATCGTCTTCAAATACTACAACTTCCCAAGACTGTTTTGCATACTCATTTGGCAGTACAGAAATTACATCATCGGCAATACACTTAACATAGCTATTAACTCGTGGGTCTTTATTAACAGGCTGCGTTTTTTTCATTTCTGCAAAACTGGCTTGTCCCATTTGATTCATTTGTTGATCAGAGTAAAGCGCAATTTGCGTGCGTCCTGTTGGTGAGGTTTTACAACCAGCTAAAACAGCGGTAGCTAACACTGCCATCAATAATTTTTTCATACGAATCCTTGAAATACTTGGTGCAATAATCGCTAATATAGCAAAGCATTGCTTAATTTTATATGAAAATGAACGACCTCATTATCAGTTGTTATTTTTTCGTTAATTCTTTTACTTAGCAGGCAAACTAAGTTCACCACAGGGGTTCACACTGCTACAATAGTGACCTAACTTTCGATTAATGAGTAACCAATGCCTTCCCCAGAGATTTTAAATAAACGCATTTTATTACCGTTACTGGCAAGTATTGTTGCAATTACCCCTCTTGCCATAGATTTATACCTACCTGCAATGCTGGTAATTGCAAACGACTTGCAAACGACGATGCCAAATGTGCAAATTTCACTGAGCATTTATCTTGCAGGTTACGCCCTTGGCATGTTGTTTTTTGGTCCAATTGCCGATGAGCTTGGTAGGCGACTACTTGCTAAAGTAGGCTTAAGTTTATTCGGTATTAGCTCATTGGCTCTGGCATTTTGCCAAAATATTGAATTGTTTTGGTCTTTAAGAGCCATTCAAGCTTTTACCGGAGCTGCTGCGACGGTTGTAGTGCCCGGGATCATTCGCCATATTTACCGCGAAAATACTGCTAAAGGTATGTCGTATGTGTCTATGATTATGATGGTGGCTCCACTGATAGCCCCTACCCTTGGCTCACTCATTATGGGCATCTCAACCTGGCAGGTTATTTTTATCGTTCTAGCAGGCTATAGCTTTACAATTTTAGCCTTAGTCCAAATACATCTGATCGATATTCCTATATTTAAAAGTAAACAGCGCGGTTTAGCATTGTTTTTCAATAGTTATAAAACGGTATTTTCACGCCGCAGCGCACTTGCCGATATTGCCAGCTCAATGTTTGCCTCATTCGCATTCTTTTGCTTCTTAACATCAGTACCTTATGTATATCTCGATTTCTTCAAAGTAGATGAGCAATTGTTCGGTGTGCTATTTGCTTTTAACGTGTTGGCTTTAATGTTCGGTAACTTTATGAATACACGTTTAGTGCCGCGTTTAGGCTCTCGTAAACTTTTATTTATTGGCCTTGGCATTGGCTTTGTTGCTGGCGGGGCATTGTTATTATTCAGTGTGATGCATTTATCGCTATATTTCATCGTTGCCACCATTGCACCATTAATGATGAGCTTAGGTATTATAGCAAGTAATGCAGACTCATTGATTCTCATGCAATTTGAAGAAAAGTCAGGTACTGCAACAGCTGTTATTGGTACACTGAGATTCGGTAGTGGTGCTTTAGTTGGGCCTATCCTTGCTTTTGTTCATCCACAAAGTGCTATTCCATTTTCTGCGATGATGTTCAGCGCACTGATACTGATATTACTTGTACAGCTTTGGCATCGAAAACGATACCAATCGACTTAAATATTGAACACAATTGTAATAAAAAAAATGCCTGTAATTTACAGGCATTTTTTCTATCTCTTTAAAGCTTATTCAGCTTCTTTCGATACCATAACCATTGCAGGACGTAATAAACGGCCATTTAATGTGTAACCTTTCTGCATTACTGCAAGAACAGTGTTAGGTGCTACGTCATTGCTTGGCTGAATTGACATTGCTTGATGAAATTCAGGATTAAATTGTTCACCCTGAGGATTAACAATTTCAACACCGAATTTTGATACCGCATCATTAAAACTCTTAACGGTCATTTCGATACCTTCAAGCACAGGTTTAAGCTGTTCATTTTCTTTATCAGAAAACTCAATTGCACGCTCTAGGTTATCGATAACAGGTAGTAATTCGTTAGCAAACTTTTCAAGTGCAAACTTATGTGCTTTTTCTACATCTTGAGCGGCACGACGACGCATGTTCTCAACATCTGCTGCAGCACGAACAACACTGTCTTTTTGATCGTTTATAGTTTGCTTAGCAGCTTCTAACTCGCTGTGCAGTAGCGCGATTTCTGCTTCAGGGCTCATTTCTTCACCTTCAACTTGCTCTGCTGCTTCAACGGCTGCATCAACATCCGCTTGCATTTGTTCAAATTCTTCGTTTAGTTCAACTTCTTGCTCTGGTGATTTTGTCTGCTCAGACATAGCTTACATGCTCCAATTCTTTACAACTGCGGTAATTATGGGGATTGAATAAAAAGATTCAAGAGGCTGATGAGCCGATTAACTCAAATTCTTGGATGATTGCTTCTATTTGTGCTGATTTTGGACAAATAACACAAAATCGACTCTGATATTCTTGGTTATTAAAGTATGGAACACTGATAACCATAAGCTCATCACAATCAGTAAATGGTAGTTGTTCTGTATTAAGAACCGATAAACCATTTTTAAATGCCAACTTATCTTCAACAAAATTTAAAAATGATACTCCAATATTAAGACTGGTCTGGCAATCAACTTGGCGATAAAGATAATTTTCGCCCACCACAATGCTATTATCAGAGCCAAGTTTTTGACTTAACTGTCTTGTCCATTGTGTGAGTGAATCATGACAATTATGCGGTGCAGTATTGGCCATCGCCTGCATGCGATACAATCCTTCCATCAGGGTTTGTTGACTGAACACCGTGTTTAGCCAAGTCGCAAATTGATAACGCACAGCATCACTTGAATCCTCAGGTTTAGTGATACAAATATTGTGGCTTTGCCCTGCTCTATCAAGCAACAAAATAAGCCAGTTGCTAGCATCAAAATCAAGTACTTCAACACGAAAAACCAGTTGTGAACTTACCTGTGGCAAGCCAACACAACAACAGACCTTGTAACGCTGACTCAAGCCATGAGCTAATTCAACAAGCTGGGCTTGCTGTGGTTGCCAATAAGTTGCAATTTGCGGTAACTCAAAAAACTCTGACAGCCAATATTCAAACCCTTCATTGGTGGGTACACGGCCAGCAGATGTATGAGGTGAATATAATAAGCCCTCTTTTTCGAGACGTGCCATCGCATTACGCACCGTAGCTGAGCACACAGCCATGCCTTTTTGTTTAGCAATTCGTGATGAAGCAACAGGCAACCCTTCACCATTACAATAAAGGCTCATTACTGCTGAAAATATTTGTTGGTCACGCGGATTTAATTTCATAATTAATACATCTTGCTCCTTGGCCTTAGATATTTGGGCGCTGCAAGTTTATTTCAAGTTATTTTCAAAGCATTAATTTTTAATGTAATCTATTGCTATGAAAGTTTAAGTGCAATTAACATGGATTCACCGTTCAAGACCATAGGTTTGATTGGCAAACCTAATCACAGCGCCGCAGCCACGACCCTGCAACGCCTTCATACTTTTTTACTTGCCTTAGGCTTTGAAGTGCTCGTCGAGCAACGAACTGGACGCCAACTTGACAACGTACCAGCAGAAAACTTAGTTAAGTTAGTTGATTTAGGTGAGCGGGCAGATTTAGCCATTGTTGTTGGCGGCGATGGAAACATGCTTGGTGCTGCTCGCGTTCTTGCGCGCTTTGATGTTGCAGTTATTGGTGTAAACAGAGGTAACTTAGGCTTTTTAACTGATTTAAACCCAGAAGGTTTTGAAGCAAGTCTTGAACATGTCCTAAGCGGACAATTTATCGAAGAAAAACGCTTTTTATTAGAAGTTGAAGTCTATCGTCATGCCGAACTTAAGAGTGCGAATTTGGCGGTTAATGAAGCTGTTCTTCATGCCGATAAAGTTGCCCATATGATTGAGTTTGAAGCCTTTATTAACAACGATTTTGTGTTCTCACAGCGCTCAGACGGCTTAATTGTCTCAACACCAACAGGCTCAACTGCTTATTCATTATCGGGTGGCGGGCCTATTCTAACACCTGAGCTGAACGCAATTTCATTAGTACCAATGTTCCCACATACTTTATCAAGTCGTCCCCTAGTGGTTGATGCCGATAACGAAGTGCGCTTAAAGCTCAGCCTCGAAAATACCGACAGTCTGCAAGTAAGCTGCGACAGTCATGTGGTTTTGGCGGTATTGCCCGGAGATGAAGTGGTTATCAAAAAAGCCGATAAACACTTGCGCTTAATTCACCCTAAAGACTATTCCTACTATGATGTTTTGAGAAAAAAACTTAATTGGGGAAGTCGGCTATTTTAAATAGCAATTTTTATCTTAAATAATTGCCAAGGCAGATTGATTAGCGCAAAATAATCATACTTAATGCTGTAATTTTTTAAGGATACTTCACCGAAATGAGCTATATCGTTTTTCTTGCTCTGTTATTACTTATCACCTTGCTAGGCTGTTACTGGATGGTTGAGAGCAACCGTCGTAAAGCGATTGAGGCTGAAAAGAAACGTTTTAACCAACGTGTAAAAGAAATTAATAATGACTTTAAAAGCAAGTTGATTGACTTTAGCGAAGGCAAACTTATTCGTCCGAAAAATGTTTCGCGTTTAAGTCAAATTACGAGTAACTTTTTTGTTGTTCAAGCTCATAATGAAGAAAACCTTGCTCACCTTGAATACATCAGTGATTTATTGATAAATACCATCATCATGGAAGCGAGCAAAGCGCAGACACCAGAAGAATTAGATCAATTAGCTGACCGCCTTCAATATTTCATGGCTGAACTTCCTTACAATGGCATCGAGTACAACAAGTCATTTTATCAGGAATCTTTGCCATCGCTAATTGAAGTCATCAAGTATCAGCCGCCGACAATGCCCTCAGATGAACAAGCAAAAGAGCTGAACTCATCGAATCCAAAAGACATAAACCAAGAAAATCAGAACGCAGAATTAAGCAAAGTTTAAAATTTAATTTGCAAAACCCAAAAACACTGTATAAATTAACAGTTAATTAGCTGGATGGATAAACAGTATGTTAATTGGGTTAGAAATTAAAAATTTTGCCATCGTCAGTAACTTGAGTACTGAGTGGCACAATGGCATGACCGCCATTACAGGTGAAACCGGCGCAGGTAAATCAATTGCCATCGACGCGCTATCATTGTGCCTTGGTGAACGAGCTGATGCAGCTGCGGTTCGCCCAGGCTCTGAGCGCGCAGAGATCTGCGCTGAGTTTGATATTAGCCAACTTCCGCTCGCCCAACAGTTTTTAGAACAGCATTTACTTTCAAATAACGACGGCGAGTGTTTGCTGCGTCGAGTTATTTGTAAAAATGGCCGCAGCAAAAGCTATATTAATGGCAGCTCAGTAACCGCTGCGCAATTAAAAGAGTTAGGTCAGTATTTAATTTCAATTCATGGCCAACACGCCCATCAGCACTTGTTAAAGTCTGAGCATCAATTACATTTACTTGATGCTTATGCAGGCCACAACCAGCTATTAACTAATGTTAAAGAGCGCTACAAAGCTTACCAAGCATTACTCAAAGAATTTAATCATTTAGAGCAGCAGCAACAGCAACAAGCAGCTCAAAAGCAGTTATTAGAGTATCAGGTGGCTGAACTTGATGAATTTGCTTTACAGCCGGGTGAATTTGAGGAGATTGAAGCTGAGCATCACAAACTAAGTCATAGCCAAACTATCTTAGAGTCATGCCAGCGTGAGCTACAACACTTATACGAAAGTGACGAGCTAAGTGCTTGTTCAATGTTGCAACACAGTGCGCAGCAATTTGCTGAGCTTGCTAGTTATGATGAAAGTTTATCGAGCATTGCAGCGCTACTTAGCGAGGCTGCTGTACAAGTTGAAGAAGCAAGCCGTGAAATTCGTAGTTATGTCGATGTAACTGACTTAGACCCCGCTCGCTTAGATGAAGTTGAAACAAGGTTAACAGGTATTATGGACCTTGCCCGCAAGCACCATATAAAACCAGAAGAGTTAGTTGAGTTTCATCAATCTATCAGTGAAGAGTTAGCATCAATCAGCTATAACAGTGACCGTTTAGGTGCGCTTGAAAGTGAAATTGATGATGCGCTTGAGCAATACAAACAGGCAGCTCAATTATTAAGTGAAAGCCGTCATAGTTACGCACAAACACTTAACCAATTAATTAGCGATAGCATGGCGAACTTGTCGATGGAAAATGGCAAGTTTGCGATTGATATTCAGCAAGCTACCGATAAAGCGCCAAGCTCAATGGGCTTTGATATGGTTTCGTTTTTAGTATCAACTAACCCAGGTCAACCAATGCAAGCACTTTCTAAGGTGGCCTCGGGTGGTGAACTATCACGTATCAGTTTAGCGATTCAGGTTATTATTGCTCAACGTGTTACAACGCCAACACTAATTTTCGATGAAGTCGATGTGGGTATTTCTGGCCCAACCGCTTCAGCCGTTGGTAAACTTTTACGCCAACTCGGTAAATCGACACAAGTTATTTGTGTAACTCACTTGCCGCAAGTAGCAAGCTCTGGGCATCAACAATTTTTTGTTGCAAAAGAAATTGCAGACGGCGAAACCTATACGCAAATGAATAAACTTACAAAAGAAGGCCGTATTGATGAAATAGCCCGACTACTCGCTGGCGATAACATCAGTAAAATGGCAAAAGCCAATGCAAAAGAGCTTATAAACGCGCATGCCTAATTTGAATGCTTGGGTGTTTAGCTGCTAAAGATTTATTAGTTTAGAGTTTATAAATGAATATTAAAAATATGTTTATCACTGTGGTGCTTGGATTGGTTGCCTTAAGCTCTAACCATTCACAAGGTGCAACAGCTGCTCCGCCTTCTCAAAGCGCCCAGTTATTCGTTACGTTAATTGAATGTATATTATTTATACTCCCCACTACCGCATTTTTACTGATTGTTTGGAGTCGTTGGAAACATTTACGCTTTAAGCAGTTATTACAAACTGCATTAAATTCGTCATTGCTTTTGATGCTAATGAGCTTGGTAACGGTCAGTCTTTTAGCACAAAGTATTTCACCATGGATAATTGTGCTTGCAAGTTGCCATGTATTATTGGTGGGAGTTAATTATTTATTAGTTAAACAGCACACCAATAGAGTGAAAAACACCTTAACTGGTTGCTGGTGAATAATTTTATATTAAAAATCGCGAAGCACATATAGCTTCGCGATTTTTGCATAACCAGCAAATAGTTAGTCTATTTCACTGGCATAGTTAAACAGATTCATTAGTAGTCGGTCTGCCATACTGGTAACCGTAGGGCCTTGAGTGATGTTTTCTGCTTTATGTTGGAGTGTAAGCATACCGCTATCAGCCAAGATAATATCGCCTGTTGCAGGGTCTTTTACAATAGTTGGTAAGCCTTGTTGATTTACAGCTAAAATTTGTGCTCCAGCTGGCATCTGAGAAAAATAACCTCTTGCACTTCCAGCCTGATAAAACTCAGTTACCTCTCCAAATGGTCCTTCAAAAATTCTTTGCTGTTCTTGAGAACCTACACCATCAGGGTTTGGTTTACTTGGCCCATCCACATAACCATAGGCTGTTACCCTATAGCCCCATTTTGGATAAATCTTCTCTTCAGGGTAATCAGCATCACCTGCGATAATTGCGACATTACCCTTTTTTAGTGACCAATTATATGCTTCATTAAGTTCGGCATCAGTGAAGTTACTCAATCTGAAGCTACCAATAAAAAAGATATCTGTATTGTAATTATCTAGTGCTTGTTCAGTAATTGAATTTGACGCTGCAAAGTCATGATTTATTGAAATTGGTTTATTAATTACACCATTTTCACCAAAATTTGCTGCGCTTGTTAGTTTTTCTAAAGACCACTCCATTAACCAACCATTAAGCGTATAACCAGCCCACGTAGCTTGTCTGGCTTGATCGATACTTGTGATAACGATTGAATCTGATTCTACGCTACAAATTGGCTCAGCATAACAAGCAACTGGTTTTAGTGTATTAACTGCTAAATCATTTATGCGCATTGGATAGGAGGCTACTTCACATGTTTTACCCGTGTCTATAGATGCCTTATATAACTTAGTTACGTTGTAATTACCTTGATCGTTAATCACTTCACGAGAAATAAGCAGCTCACCATTTTGATCAAGCGCAGCCCCTGTTACTGTAGTTAAACCATGTTCTGACTTTTTCGATAGTTCAAGTGTAGAGAGATCTAATGAGAAAATACTGGTTGCAGAAACTAAGTACACTTCCCCGTTTTTAACAACCATATCACCGCGTAATATATCTGAGCTATTACCATAGCCAGTCATATTACCTACAAACTGGGTCTCGCCAGAATCAGGATAAATAATATAGAACTTACTCCCTTTAGAGCCATAAATAACATCACGGTCTGGATCATACGCTAAACGTGTCATTGGACTTGTTCGGGCAACTTCTGTGTGCGTATTTGTCTGCATATCAACGTAGGCTAATTTAGTGTATTTATACTTTTCGCCTTTAATCGGTAAGTCTTTCAATTCATCATCAGATAAATTCAATGAACTTGGGTCTAACTTATAAGTTAAAGCCCGTGGTGCTGACACATAATATAGACGATTACGAGTACTATCGAATGCCATTGCCGCTGAAGAAAACTTCGCTTTTGAATGAATTGCTGCCGTTTTTGCTTGCTCATCAAGCGAAAACACAACACCTAAATGACCTCGGCCAGAGTTAATACCATACAACTCACCAGTACACATGTTTGCATAGGCACCTGACGAGAGAGAGCTGCAAAGTGTCATTATCGAAAAAATAGACTTTTTCATTTTATATTCACCTGAAAAATAAAACCAAACCTTATTTACTACTCATTGAAAATAAGAAAGGTAATAAATGTTAATTTTTATTTAAATACTACAAAGGCGAATATTTACTTTTAAATCATTACAACACAATAGGAAAACCCTTATTTTCAGAGAGAAAAATAAAAACAGATGATTAAAAACTAAAAAAGAAAAACATTAATATTAAGTAAAAATACAAAATAGAGAAGGAGAGAAAAAATAAATTGAGGAGCTATAAGATTAAACGTTTAAACAATTAATAAAATGAAGTTTTCATATAATTAACCATCGTAAAGTAGTTTACTTCACGATGGTTAAAATGAAGCGAATTAATCTATATCACTAGCGTAGTTAATTAAGTTTAAGAATAAGCGGTCTGCCATGCTAGACACACCTGTACCTGAGGTGTAATTTTCAACTTTGTCTTGAGAGTTAACAATACCGCTATCAGACAATAAAATATCACCAGTAGCTGAGTCTTTTACTATCGTTGGCAAGCCATCTTGATTAACTGCTAATACTTGCGTACCTGCAGGCATTTCAGAAAAATATCCTTTAGCACCACCCGCTTGATAGAAACTCGTTACACCACCAAATGGACCAGCGAAAATAGCTTGTTGAGCTTGAGTATTAACACCATCAGGGTTTTGAGTATTTGGCCCATCTACATAACCATTACGAGTAACTGTATAACCCCATTTGGCATAGACTTTTTCATTCGGCATATCAGAATCAGCCGCAATAATAGTTACATTGCCAGATTTTTTTGACCAATTGTAAAGCTCTGCAAGTTCAGCATCTGTAAAATCGGTGTCATGAAAACTTCCCATAAAAAAGATATCTGTATTGTAATCATCAATAGCAGCTTCAGTAATTGAGTTTGCAGCAGCAAAGTCATGATTTATTGAAACCGTTTTATTAACAATACCATCTTCACCAAAGTTTGCTGAACTAGTCAGTTTTGCTATTGGTTTATCAAATAAATAGGCATTTAAAGTATAGTTTTGCCAAGTTGCCTTTCTATTTTTATCAATACTGGTGATAACTAGTGGCTGAGCACCAATACTACAAGTTGGCTGGCTATAACACGCGACTGGCTTAAGTGTGTTTAACGCTAAATCATTAATTCGCATTGGGTATGTACCCATTGCGCAGGTTTTGCCCGTTTCAATCGACGCTTTATACAACTTCGTAATGTTATAATTACCTTGATCATTAATAACTTCTCGTGAAATTAATAACTCTCCATTTTGGTCTAGCGCAGCACCTGTTACTGTTGTTAAACCATGTTCAGACTTTTTCGATAATTCAAGTGTAGAAAGATCCAATGAAAAGATACTGGTTGCAGAAACCAAATACACTTCACCGTTTTTTACAACCATATCGCCGCGAAGAATATCTGAGCTATTGCCATAGCCAGTCATATTACCTAGGAACTGCGTCTCACCTGACTCAGGAGAAATAACATAAAGTTTACTGCCTTTTGAGCCATAAATAACATCGCGATTTGGATCATACGCTAAACGAGTCATCGGATTAGATCGATTAAGAACGGTGTGTTCTTTTGTATCCATATCTACATAAGCAATACGAGTATATTTATACTTTTCACTTTGTATCGGCAGGTCAGCAAGTTCATGGCTCGCTAAATTAAATTCACTTACATCTAACTTATATGAAAGCGGTCGTGGAGCTGCTACGTAATAAAGTCGGTTTCTTGTGCTATCAAATGCTATCGCTGCAGATGAAAACGCAGCTTTTGAATGAACAGCTGCGCTTTGCGCTTGTTCATCTATTGAAAAAACGAAACCTAAATGACCTCGACCAGAGTTAATACCATAGAGCTCGCCTGTGCAGTTATTTGCCGAGGCATGTGATGCAAGTACCCCACATGCTACCAATATAGATAAAATAGATTTTTTCATTGTATTTTCGCCTGAGAATTAATCAAAACTTTATTACTACCAAAAATAATAAATAAATTATTTATTATTATGCCAATTGTGTATAAATTATATTCAGCTTGATTTTAGGCTTCAGATATCTGAAAACAATCAGAAATTTTTGATAATGAGACAAAAAGGTGAAAAATAATAACATGTAAGGTTTAAACAGATTAATAGCAATCCTTTTTCACTAAACAATACGAAATAACGAAAAACGTTAACTAATAACTCCATAATTTCTACACATTTTCTCGTTAGTATGCGTACACATTAAGCCCATTCTAACCTCTAATGAAATACTCTTTACTTATCGCTATTTATTTTTTGTCATGCGCGAGTGTAGCAACCACACTGCCAAGTTCTCTATTAAATCAAGTCACTGACCTTGAAAACCAAGGAAAAATCAGTGAAGCCCTCACAATTCTTGAGCAATACAAAGATCATAATAGCACTTCATCAACCTATGATATTGCCATGGCTCAAGCGCCACTTTTACGTAAAAAAGGTCATTACAACGAGGCGATTGAACTGTTACTGCCATTACAAAAAATTGCTAATTTGAGTAAAGAGGATCAATACCAGATCCAAAAAGAGTTGGGGATCAACTACCGCCGCCAAGTAAAAACAATTGAAGCAAAGAAGCACTACATGGCAGCCTTAGCGCTTGCAAACGAACTTGAAGACAAAAATCTACAAGCACAAAGCCATAGCAATTTAGGTTCGCTATACGACACACTTAATGATCTTGAACAATCAATGCACCATCAAGTCAAAGCACAAGGCTTGTTAGAAAACAGCGATAATTATGAACTGGTTGCCACTAATTTTTATAACTTAGCAAACCTTGCTCAAAGACTTGATGACCTTTCTCAATCTGAGTACTTCTATAAAAAAGCGCTTGAGTTTGATATTAAAACCAAAAACCAAATGAATATTGCAGACACCAGCTTACAACTTGCCAAGTTAGTGTATAAACGAGGTGACTTAGAGCAGGCGCTCCCCTTATTAAATAACGCCTATACCCGTTTAGCCGACGTCAACGCCTATGAGAATATGGCTACCGCGAAACATACGCTAATGCAATTGTATTTAAAAATAGACAACCAACATATGGCGCTCAGTAGTGCTGAATCAGGGTTAAATGCTGCGCTTAAGTCTGGCTCGACATTAAGCAAAATTTACTCTTACTTTAATTTAATCGAACTACATCTAGCACTAAAAAACCCTATATTGATTAACCTTTATTTAAGTAACACAAAAGAACTACTCGCTGATATTGATAACCGCTTATTGAATCAAAAACAGCACGGTTATACCGCGATTTATGCTGAACTTATCGGTGATTACAAACTAGCAGCTGAGCAGCTAAAACTTAAAAACACACTTGCCGAGTCGTTGTTTGAAGAGCATTTAAATCAAGCTGTTGAAAAGAACAAAAAACAATTAACAGCAATCGAGCAACAGCAGCGCATTGATGATGAGATACAAAAAAACAAACTCGCTACAGCTCAAATGAATAATCAGCGATTAGAAAAACAGATATGGCTGTTATCAGCCGGCATTGTTTTATTGTTCAGTACGCTTGCCTTAGTGCTGTATTACTTTAAGCATCGAAAAGCTCTATTTAAAGCAAAGCTATATCAATATAGCTTGATTGAAAAAGACAAAATGCTTGCAGATATATCCCATGAATTACGCACACCACTGAGTGTATTAAAACTGCATATCGAAGCGCTGGAACTCGATATTCAAGAAAACCGTGACCTAGCCTACAGCAAAATTAATGGCAAGATAGCACAGCTGAATAACTTGATATCCGATGTATATCAGTTATCTCAAGCTGAAAACAAAACCCTTACATTAAATCTTCAACAATATAATGCAGCACATATTTTTACTGAATATGAGCAAGACATGCGCCGCTATGTTTGCAGCCATCAACTCACATTTTTAGCTGACATTGTTATTGCTGAAGGAGTTGAAATCACCGTAGATAAGCAAAAGCTTGACCAAATTCTCAACAATATTTTTACTAATGCCTGCCTATACACAGACAGCCCAGGCCATGTTCGCCTTAAAGTAAGAGCAAACAACCAAGAGTTGTTTATTCAAGTTGATGATACCTCTCCTGGGGTAGGAAAAGCGCATATAGGCAAACTTTTCGACCGTTTATATCGTGTTGAAGAGTCTCGTAGCCGTGCATTAGGAGGTTCTGGTTTAGGGCTTTCGATCTGCCAAAGTTTTGTAGAGCTAATGTCTGGTAATATTAGCGCATTACCGGGTAAGTCAGGTGGTTTATGTATCAGGATTTTACTGCCTATAAGTAATAAATAAGCGCTTTCTTCTCCATTTTTTCACCACATTTTATTGCTTAAATAGCACTATAAACTACTGTGGAATGGAACCATGTCAGAGTCATTAAAGCATGCTCAATGGGCTAAGTCTGTTGAGCGTAAACATCGTCAAAACAAAGTTAAAAAAACCAAAAAGTCTCATCTTCCTTTCAGTGCTGCTATCGCTAGCTTGCTATTAAGTGCTGGGCTTTATTATGTAAGCTATGAAAAGCCAGTAGTGTCCCCTCCACTGTCTGAATCTGCAAAACAGCGTATATCACAGTTTTTTGCAAAACAGTTTTTATTAGGTCATTGGCGTTTAAACAAGATTAAATATTCAACTAATGCAATTCAAGTGTATGTACAAACGCCAACTCCAATTGCTCTTGAAGGTGAGGCGTTAAGCCAATATTTACATTACGCATTATGTCCACTTCCTAGTAAACAAATTTGGCAGGATATTCAATCCAGAGAGTTATCAGTGTACGTATTTAGCCATTCTGTTAGAAAAGGTGAACGTACCGTTTGCAATAAGGTGTGAAAGCGATGAACGCCAAATCAATTGATTTGACGTTCATCATAACGATAGCCTGCGCCGTAAACAGAAGCGACTATCTTAGGAGAGAACTTTAAATTCTTAAGTTTTTTGCGGATGTTTTTGATATGGCTATCGATAACACGATCGGTAATGTCAAAGTTATTAGGTTGAATATGATCAAGTATCTGCTGCCTTGAGAAAACACGTTTTGGTGCTTTATATAAAAGCTTAAACACGTCAAATTCGACCTTAGTTAAACCGAGCGATACACCTTGAATTTCAACTTCTAAGGCATCTTCGTTTAGACAAATAGTAGCAGGCATCTCATTTGGCTGCTGGGATATTGGTGTACATCGTCTTAAAATAGCCTTAACACGCATGACAAGCTCTGCGCCACAAAAGGTTTACACACATAATCATCAGCACCATGCTCTAACCCTTTTAACCTATCAGCCTCTTCAACTTTAGCGGTTACCATAATAATGGGTACCATAGAAAAAGCGCGGATCTGCTTCATGCACTCCACGCCATCTAAATTGGGCAACATTACATCTAGAATTATTGCATCCGGACTATTTTCTTTAACCCACGACACCACAGCACTGCCATCAGTAATGTGATGAGTAGTAAAGCCAGATGCATTGAAGAACAACAGCACTTGTTCTGCAATATCTAAGTCGTCTTCAACGACTAATATCTGCGACATTTTTATTTCCGTTTCATATTTTTTATTATTTTTAATTGCTTCCTAACCATCGCTTTAAACGCGTCTGATAAGGTTTCATCTAATAAAACCATAGTCAGAATATCGTGCAGGTCTTCACTTTTCATAACCTCATTAAGTAAATCATTTTCAGATTTTGAACTTGGTTGAAAACAGTTTAGTTGCTCATGATTAATGTGTTCGCAAAACATTTTCTTTTTTTCCATGTTGTTAGCATCAAATGTCCATACTGGATCCAAACTTCTTTGGAACATTAAAGCGTAACAATGTGGAGCAAATATGGAGCTAGCACTAAACTGCGAAGATAAATTATAATCCAACCATTTTTACTGACTAATTATACGTTGCTGGTTATGATTTTTCATTTTCTTTATCGGGGATTACTCTCAACAAATCAAATGTTAGTTGAGGCGATGATTTTGCTTTGATTAAGCATAAAAAAAGCAAGCCATCGGCTTGCTTTCAAAATCGTACATTAAGTTAAGAACTTATACGCCAAGATATTCCATTATACCTTCAGCTGCATTTCGGCCTTCGAAAATAGCTGTAACAACTAAATCTGAACCGCGAACTATATCACCACCCGCAAAGATTTTAGGGTTCGTTGTTTGGTGAGTAAATTCTCCTTGCTCAGGAGCATTAATGCCACCCCAATGATTGATTTCAACGCCATACGGCTCCAACCAATCCATTTTATGAGGTTTAAAACCAAATGCCATTAGCACTTTAGTTGCTTCAATAACATGTTCAGAACCGGCCACTTCTTCGGCACGACGACGGCCATTCTCATCTGGTTCACCCAACTGAGTTTTAACCATTTTTACGCCTGCAACTTTGCCTTGCTCGTCAACCACAATACCTTTAGGTTGAACGTTAAAGGTAAATTCAACGCCCTCTTCACGGGCATTTTTAACTTCACGTTTTGAGCCTGGCATGTTTTCTTCGTCACGACGATAAGCACAAGTTACTTTTGTAGCACCTTGGCGAATAGAGGTTCTTACACAGTCCATTGCTGTATCACCACCGCCTAACACGACGACTTTTTCGTTAGCCATATCGATATAAGCTTGCTTGTCTTCGGCATAGCCCATAACACGGTTGGTGTTACCAATTAAGAATGGTAGTGCATCAAACACACCATCAGCGTCTTCATTCTCAAGTCCTGCACGCATACTTTGATACGTACCAACACCTAAGAACACGGCATCATATTCAGCGAGTATTTCATCAAGGGTAACATCTACGCCAACCTCAGTGTTTAACTTAAACTCGACACCCATTTCAGTAAAAATTTCACGACGCTTTTGCATCACTTCTTTTTCAAGCTTGAAAGAAGGAATACCAAACGTAAGAAGTCCGCCAATTTCTGGATGACGGTCAAACACCACAGGTTTTACACCGTTACGTACTAAAATATCCGCACAGCCTAAGCCTGCCGGGCCTGCACCAATAATTGCTACTTTTTTGTCAGACCAAACCACATACGACATATCTGGTTTCCAGCCCATCTTAAAGGCTGTATCTGTGATGTACTTTTCGATATTACCGATAGTAACAGCACCGAATTCCTCTTCAAGTGTACATGAGCCTTCACACAAACGGTCTTGTGGACAAACTCGTCCACACACCTCTGGTAAGCTGTTAGTACGGTGAGAAAGCTCTGCCGCTTCTAAAATACGCCCAGTACGAATGAGCTTTAACCATTGTGGAATATAGTTATGTACTGGACATTTCCATTCGCAATACGGGTTACCACAATCCAAACATCGGTCCGCTTGTGAGTTTACTTGTGTCTCAGAAAACGGCTCGTAAATTTCGACGAAAGATTGCTTACGCGCTGAAATTGGCTTTTTACGCGGATCAACACGTTGTACATCGATAAACTGGTATACATTTTCGCTCATACTACCCCCTTACTGAGCCTGAACACGAAGCTCTGCGCTGCTGCGCGCTCGGTGTCCGAGTAAACTTTTTACATCACTAGATTTTGGCTTAACTAATTTAAACATTGGAATGTATAAATCAAAGTTAGCTAAAATCTGCTCAGCGCGGTTTGAGCCTGTAAGCTCTAAATGCTCAGCAATTAGGCCGCGTAAATGTTCTTGGTGTGATGCCAACCCTTCGAGCGTGACAATTTCAACAAGCTCAGGGTTAATGCGTTTTTCAAAGTCATTGCCTTCATCAAGAATATAAGCAAAACCACCTGTCATACCTGCACCAAAGTTGATACCTACTTTGCCAAGTACGCAAACCACACCACCGGTCATATATTCACAGCCGTTGTCACCAACACCTTCTACAACCGCTTGTACGCCAGAGTTACGAACTGCAAAACGCTCACCAGCACAACCTGCCGCAAATAATTTGCCGCCTGTAGCACCATATAAACAGGTATTACCGGCAATAGTCGCTTTGTGGCTTTCGAACGATGAACCCAGCGGTGGACGAATTACCAGCTTACCGCCAGCCATCCCCTTACCAACATAGTCATTCGCATCGCCTACTAATGTCATTTCAAGGCCACCAGCATTCCATACACCAAATGATTGACCCGCTGTACCATGAAGCTCAATAGAGACAGGATCAGCAGCCATACCTTGGTTACCATGTTTAGAGGCAATATAGCCCGATAACATCGCACCCACTGAGCGGTCAGTATTACAAATACGACTTACCAATGAGGTGCCCGATTTTTCATCAATCGCTTGTTTTGCTTTTTCAAGCAAGGTTTCATTTAGCTGACCTAAATAATGCGAGCTATTAGGTGCACTGCAATACAGAGTCTCACCAGTTGGGTTATTTGGTACCGCAACCACAGATGACAAATCTACTTTCTTTTGCTTCTCTGTTTTGCCTTCAATGGCTTCAAGCAGGTCCAAACGACCTATTAAATCAGTTAATCGAGTAACCCCTAAGCTTGCCATTATTTGGCGCGCTTCTTCGGCAATAAACTTAAAGTAGTTCATCGCCATTTCTGGCAGACCATGATAATGCTTTTGACGAAGCGTATCGTCTTGCGTTGCAACACCGGTCGCACAGTTGTTTAAGTGACAAATACGCAGGTACTTACAACCAAGTGCCACCATAGGGCCAGTACCAAAGCCAAAGCTTTCAGCACCTAAAATAGCCGCCTTGATGATATCTAGACCCGTTTTAAGGCCACCATCAGTTTGTAGACGAATACGATGACGTAAACCATTTTCTACTAGCGCTTGCTGGGTTTCAGCAAGACCAAGCTCCCAAGGACTTCCTGCATACTTAACAGAAGTAAGTGGGCTTGCACCTGTACCACCATCATAACCAGCAATGGTAATTAAATCGGCATAGGCTTTAGCTACGCCTGTTGCGATAGTACCTACACCCGGCTCAGAAACTAACTTCACCGAAATCAGTGCATCTGGGTTTACTTGTTTTAAATCGAAAATAAGCTGAGCTAAATCTTCGATTGAGTAAATATCGTGATGCGGCGGAGGTGAAATCAAGGTCACACCCGGTACCGAGTAACGTAATTTTGCTATATATGGCGTTACTTTTTCACCCGGTAATTGACCACCCTCACCTGGTTTTGCACCTTGCGCAACTTTAATCTGAATTACATCAGCGCTACGTAAGTAGTGCGGTGTTACGCCAAAGCGGCCAGATGCAACTTGCTTAATACGCGAGTTTTTCTCTGTGCCGTAGCGAAGTTTGTCTTCACCACCTTCGCCTGAGTTTGAACAACCACCTAAACGGTTCATTGCAATCGCGAGCGCTTCATGAGCCTCTGGCGATAACGCACCAATACTCATTGCTGCTGAGTCAAAACGCTTGTAGAGCTCAGTTGCCGGCTCAACGTCATCGATATTCACACCAGCTTCAGGAATTTTCACTGCCAACATGTCACGTAAATTGGTGATCGGGCGGTTATTTACTAAATCAGCGTAGGCTACATAGTCGCTATATTCCCCAGAACGCACAGCTTTTTGCAGTGTTTGGATAACGTCTGGGTTATAGGCATGGTATTCACCACCATGAACATATTTTAATAAGCCGCCATGGCTTAATAATTTACGTTTACTAAAGGCTAACTTATGTAGTTTGCGTTGGTCATCATCAAAGTCAGTGAAACAAGCCCCTTTGATGCGACTTGCCACGCCATTAAAACAGGTTTCTACAACTGCATCTGATAAACCAACGGCTTCAAATAACATCGAACAACGATACGAAGCAACAGTACTAATGCCCATTTTCGACATGATTTTATATAGACCTTTATTTATCGCATTACGATAAGCAAGGGTTACTTCACAGTAGCTCTTGTTTAAGACCTTTTTGTCAGTCATCGCAACTAACGATTCATACGCAAGATACGGATAAATTGCTGTTGCACCAAAGCCTAGTAATACAGCAAATTGGTGTGCATCACGGACACTGCCCGATTCAATAATGATATTTGATTCACAGCGTAAGTTGTTATCAACTAGACGTTTTTGAACAGACCCTACCGCCATTGCAGCCGGGATAGGCAAGTGCGTTTCACTAAAGTTACGGTCACTTAGAATAAGCATTACACAGCCTGACGCTGCTTTTGCTTGCGCTTCATCACAGATACGGGTGATCGCTTTCTCTAAACCTTCTTCTTTGGTGTAAGTAATATCAATTTTACAATAGCTGTAATGTTCATCGTCAGCATTGATAAGCTGTTGCATGTCTGCATACATCAAAATTGGCGTATCAAACTGTAAACGCTTAGCATGGCCTGTTGTTTCATTAAATACGTTTTGCTCACTACCAATACAAGTAGCTAAAGACATAACGTGATTTTCACGAAGTGGATCAATCGGTGGATTGGTTACTTGCGCGAATTTTTGTCTGAAGTAATCGAACAGTGAACGATGACCTTCTGAAAGTACCGCAAATGGCGTGTCATCACCCATTGAGCCTGTTGCTTCTTGACCATTTTCGCCCATTACACGGATAACGCTATCAAGTTCTTCGTTGGTGTAACCAAACATTTTTTGGTACTTAAGCAGAGTTTCATCATCAAATGAACGGTTGCCCGCATCTTTCTCTGAGAGTTGCTCAAACGGTGTTAAACGCTTAACGTTTGCTTCTAGCCATGCTTTATATGGATGGCGTGACTTAAGGTCTTGGTCAATCTCATCTGAATGCCAAATCTTCCCTTGATGAGTATCAATAACTAATAGCTCACCAGGGCCAACACGGCCTTTCTCAACCACTTCGTCTGGTGCGTAGTCCCAAATACCTACTTCTGAAGCAAGGGTAATAAAACCATCTTGAGTGATTACATAGCGCGCAGGGCGTAAACCATTACGGTCAAGGTTACAGGCTGCAAAACGACCATCTGACATTACAATACCTGCCGGGCCATCCCATGGTTCCATGTGCATTGAGTTGAAGTCATAGAATGCACGTAAGTCATCATCCATGGCACGGTTCTTTTGCCATGCTGGTGGCACAAGCATTCGCATAGCACGGAATAAATCCATACCACCCGCTAAGAACAACTCAAGCATATTATCTAAGCTTGAAGAGTCAGAGCCGCTTTCGTTCACGAAAGGCGCTGCTGATTGCAAATCAGGAATAAGTGGTGAGGCAAACTTGTACGCACGGGCACGAGCCCACTGGCGGTTACCTTGAATCGTATTAATTTCACCATTATGCGCTAAATAGCGGAATGGTTGCGCCAATGGCCAACGAGGTTGTGTATTAGTAGAGAAACGTTGGTGGAATACACAAATCGCACTGGTCATGCGAATGTCAGCTAAATCTAAAT
Organism: Pseudoalteromonas nanhaiensis; assembly: GCF_051235485.1. Lineage (NCBI taxonomy): Bacteria > Pseudomonadati > Pseudomonadota > Gammaproteobacteria > Alteromonadales > Pseudoalteromonadaceae > Pseudoalteromonas > Pseudoalteromonas nanhaiensis. Next base: position 236,321 of record NZ_JBPNYQ010000002.1, read on the forward strand.
AAAAGTTAGGTAAGTCTACAGGCATCATTAAGCCTTTATAGACAGTAACTAAACCAGATAAGCTGGCAATATAAAAATGTTCATCGTTTTCGAGGCGCTTTTCTGCTCGACGACGTGCTACATACAAGCGACGCTCTAAATCTTTTGGACGCCAGCCTTCTGGTGCGCTCACAAAAATTTGTTCAAAGCCCGGTAGTTGTTTTTTTGCAATTGGCCCTAAACATGATGAATCTGTTGGCACTACACGCCAACCCTGAATACTCAAGGTTTCTTTTTCAAGTTCATCACTCAGCACATCTTTAGCTGTTTGTGCAAGTACAGGATCAGCATTTAAAAATACCATGCCGACTGCGTAGTTCTTACCTAAATGCCAATCATGTTCGCTGGCAATAGCACGAAAGAAACTATCGGGTTTTTGCATTAATAAACCACAGCCATCACCGGTTTTACCATCTGCAGAAATACCGCCTCGGTGTTCCATGCGATCTAAGCCCGTGATTGCTGTTCGAATCAAGCGGTGACTCGCTTGACCATTGACCTGGGCTATTAAGCCAAAGCCACAATTATCTTTTTCTAATTTTGAGTCATATAACATAGACCCCTCCCCTTGCTACAACGACTAGCGATTCAGTCTTTTGCGACAGTGCTAGCAGACGAACAAAACTATCGCCAATTGTTCCATGAGTCAATAGAGATTTGAATACATATTCATATTCTTGAATATTTCTCACTTGAAGGCACATATTAAATACTAAGCAATTTTTTTACATTTAGACGTATTTTTACCGTTATTTTTTTATGACACTGGTGTCAAATTTAACAACTTGTAAAAAACCAATCTAAAAAACCGCACCTTTACGTTAACGTAAACTGCAACAAAAAATGAATAATTATTCACCTTATGAATATCAATGCAGCTTTTTATGGGGTCTCACCTAGCACAGTTGCATCATTATTTACTCTTGGCTTTAGCATAGTTACAAACTATGTATCTGAGCAGACTACCTTAGTCGCAATGACTGAGTTTCTTTACCTATGCGTCAACAAACAGCAATTTAAAAGTGTCCGCTGCGGACACTTTTTCTGTCCGCGGACAGGCAGCAACTCATCAAATAAAATAAAATACATTAAAAATCAATACATTAAGTTTTGGCACGCTACTGGTATAGATAAGACATCAGCGAAATTGAGGATTTCAAAATGTTCACTATCAGTTTGTTTATGGCTTCTCCACTTACCATGCTTGCCGTTGGCTTCATGATTGTGTGTTTTGAGAATCGTAAGGAGTTATGATGATTAAGGATACCAGCGCCCAAGATATTACCGTGGCAAAGAAAAACACCATAAAAAAACCACTTATGTTAGCAGCGGGCGTAATACTTGTTGGTGCGCTTGGCTTTCAAGCTTTGTTTGCCAGTAACGATGGCAGCATTTCGGTTGATGCAGCAAGCCTACAAATTAGTGAAGTGAGCCAAAAGACGCTCACCAGAGATGTGGCAGCGAGCGGTAAAATAGTTGCAGCTAATGCGCCAAAGGTTTACAGCCCTGAACGTGGCTTTGTCGATTTAAAAGTAAAAGCCGGTGATAGCGTTGAAGTAAATGAAGTGATTGCAACCGTTACCAGCCCTGAGCTAACCAACGAATTAAAACAGCAACAATCAGTATTAGCGCGATTAGAAGGCGAATTACAACGCAAGCAACTTGAAGCGCGCAGGCAAAAGCTGAGCCTTACCAAAGCACTCGATTTAGCTCAGGTAGAACTAAATGCCGCAGATAGAGAAAACCGTCGCGCTAAAATCTCTATCGAGAAACATTTGATCAGCCAAATAGATCTAGAAAAAGCGGTTGATGACTTAGCTCGTGCCAACCTTTCTTATAAGCATGCTGAGCAAGAAGTCAGCTTAGCTAAAGATACCCTCGCATTTGAGCTAAAAGCAGCAGAGCGCGATCTGGCGCGTCAGCAATTGATTGTTGATGACTTGCTAAGGCAAGTAAATGAACTCACCATTACCGCCAGCGTAAGCGGCATTGTGGGTAACTTATTAGTGCAACAAAAAGAGGCGGTAACACAAAGCCAACCGTTAATGACATTGGTCGATTTAAGTAACTTTGAAGCAGAACTGCAAGTACCAGAAAGCTACGCCAACGAGCTAGGTCTTGGTATGCAAGTAGAACTTACTTTAGGCGCACGTCATGTAACAGGCACCCTTTCGGCTATTTCGCCTGAAGTGAATAATCGCGAGGTCACTACCCGCGTACGCTTTGACAATGAGATTTCTGGCATTCGCCAAAACCAACGCTTAACCGCACGTATTTTATTAGAGAATCGCGACAATGTATTGCAGGTAAAACGCGGCGCATTCTTACAACAAGGTGGCACCCATGCTTATAAAGTTGACGGTGACATGGCTTATTTAATCGATATAAAAACCGGTGCAAGCAGTATCAATGCTGTCGAGATTATCGAAGGCGTAGAGCCTGGCGATAAGTTAATTATCTCGAATTACGATCGCTTTAAAAAAGCACCCACACTGGTTTTACGCTAACAAATAAAAGGAATAATCAACATGCTTACAATGAACAACATCAGCAAAGTGTATCAAACAGATATGGTACAAACGCACGCCCTTCGCGACTTCAACCTACAAGTAGAAGAAGGTGAATTTATTGCCGTAACAGGCCCGAGTGGCTCAGGTAAAACCACCTTTTTAAACATCGCCGGTATGTTGGAGCCGTTTAGCGAAGGCCAATACATGCTAGACGGTATTGATGTGGGTAAATTAAATGACAACCAACGCGCAGATCTTCGTAATCAAAAAATTGGTTTTATTTTCCAAGGCTTCAACCTTATTCCAGATTTGAACTTGTATGAGAATATTGAAGTACCACTGCGTTATCGCGGTATCAAAGCTGCTGAACGTAAACGCCGAATTGAACAATGCCTTGAGCAAGTTGGTTTAGCCTCACGCGCTAAACACTTACCGCAACAACTTTCTGGTGGTCAACAGCAACGTGTCGCTATTGCCAGAGCCCTTGCAGGTGAACCACGCTTTTTACTCGCCGATGAGCCAACTGGTAATTTAGATAGCCTTATGGCGCGTCAGGTAATGGAGCTGCTTGAGCAAATCAACCGTAATGGCGCAACCATCATCATGGTAACCCATGATCCAGAGCTTGCCCGCAGAGCACCTCGTAATATCCAAGTTGTTGATGGCCAACTCGCTGACTTCACTTTGTATCAAGGCACCCAAAACCTTAAAGCGGCTGGAGTGTAACCATGTTCCTTCATTATTTAGATTTAAGCTGGCGCAGCTTTAAGCGCACGCCACTTGTGAGCTTTTTAATGGTGCTGGCTATTGCCATTGGTATTGGCGTAACCATGACAAGTTTATCTGTGTATCACATGATGTCGGCAGACCCTATTCCTGAAAAAAGTAGCGATCTTTACTCTGTGCAGTTACAAACCATGGATGAAGGCCGTACGTGGTGGACAGTCGATAACATGCCACTGCAATTAACCTATCAAGATGCGGTTAATCTTAACCAGGCCAAAGCAGGTGGCAAGCGTGTCACTATGGTTAGAACGGGTTTTTCGGTTTATTTAGACTCAGACACAGTTAAACCATTTATTGGTCAAGCTCGTCTAACCACCCCTGATTTTTTCGATATGTTTAACCTATCGTTTATTTATGGTGGGGTTTGGAGCGCGCAACAAGAAGCCGATGCAGCGCCTGTCGTGGTTATCAATAAAGAATTAAACGACAAACTATTCGCAGGTGAAAACCCGGTAGGCAAAATGGTGTACCTCGATGATGCCAGCTACGAAGTCATTGGCGTGATTGATGATTGGGATATCACTACTAAATACTATGACTTGAATAACGGTGCATTTAATAAAACCGAACAACTATTTTTACCATTTAGCCTAATGAAAGCACGCCAGCTTGAAAACTGGGGTAATACCAATGGTTGGAAGCACGAAAAAACCAATACCTTTAATGACAAGCTCAATTCAGAAATGGTGTGGTTACAGTTTTGGGTTGAACTAAAAACACCTGCAGAAAAGCAAGCTTACCAAGACTTTTTAATGGCCTATATGCAAGAACAACAGAAGCTAGGTCGTTTTAACCGTGAAAAATTAACCGCCACCTTACGCGATGTAAATGAGTGGATGCAGTACAACAATGTTGTCAGCGAAGACAACGAAATTCTGGTTGGCCTAAGCTTTATGTTTTTAGCGGTATGCCTTGCCAACATCTTAGGCTTGTTACTTGCGAAATTTTTACGTCGCGCTCCTGAGGTCGGTGTACGCCGTGCATTAGGTGCCAGTAAACGCCAAATATTCTTTCAACATATTGTTGAGGTAGCCATGTTAGGTTTCTTAGGTGGCATCTTCGGAATTATTTTGGCGCAAGTGGGGTTATTAGGCGTACGTCAAAGCTATAGCTACTACCAAAGCTTAGCCACAATGGACTTGAGCATGTTACTCAGCGCACCTGTGATTGCAATTAGCACCTGTGTGATAGCGGGTCTGTACCCTGCTTGGCTGGTGTGTAAAACCAACCCTGCTATTTACCTTAAGAGCCAATAAGGAAGACACCATGTTAGAAATTAAACCTATCTTTCACGCCTTATGCCGCTCAAAAGTTGGCGCTATTTTATTACTGATCCAAATTGCCATCACCACTGCAATTGTTAGTAACGCGGCGTTTATTATTCAAGACAGAATTAGCTATTTAAGCCAAGAAACAGGCTACCCTGAACAAGACATTTTTGTTTTTAATGTCATGATGTTTGGCAAAGATGTGTCGCCGTCACAGCAATATGAGCTTGATGAAGCCATGCTTCGTCAAATACCTGGTGTAGTTGATGCTGCTTATTCAAGTAATACACCGCTTTCGGGCAGTGGCTCTTCGTCAGATTTTAGTTTAAAGCCAGCACCTGAAGAGAGTAAATCAGCGCGTAGCTCTTACATGTTTATCGATGAGCATGGCATTAATACCTATGGCGTAAAACTCATTGCTGGGCGTAACTACACCGAAGACGAAGTGATCGTTACCGATAACTATGATGAGTTATCAAAAGTAACCGTTGTCACTAAAACACTACTCGATGAGCTGTTCCCTGACGGCAATGGTTTAGGTCAAACTGTCTATTTTGGTGACATTCCAATGAAAGTAATTGGTGTTGTTGAACTGATGAAAGGCCCATGGCTTAAAGACAGCCGCCCAGATAACGTAGCACTGCTGCCTTTTATTAAGCCTGGTACAAATGCACGCTTTGTGGTTAGAACAGAGCCTGGTCAACGTCAATCAGTCATGAATCGTGTTGAAGAAGCCATGCTGAAAAACTACAACAAACGCGTTATTTCTCGCATTCGTGGCTTAGATGACGATAAAGAGTCATACATGGCTGAAGATACATTAATGATGCGCATGCTGATTGTGCTAATTACTATTTTAGTGTTAGTGACGGCCCTAGGTATTTTCGGCCTAACGCTGTTCAATATTAGTAAGCGTACTAAACAAATTGGTACTCGCCGTGCTTTAGGTGCCAGAAAGTCAGCCATTATCAGCTACTTCTTAGTTGAAAACGCCATGATATGTGTTGTTGGTTTAGTGATTGGCGTGATTGCTGCCGTGTATTTAGGCCAGTTACTCATGCAGCACTTCTCAATTGCTCAGCTTGATATTAGCTACGTGCTTGCTACAGCGCTGGCAGTGTTCGTTATGAGTTTATTAGCAGTACTTGCACCTGCAAAACGGGCGGCGAATATCTCACCGAGCATTGCAACTCGAACAATTTAGTTCTCCCAACCTATGCTACACTGGATTAACAGTGTAGCATTCATCTTGCACCCTTATTAGGAAAACAACTAAAACAATAATATGGAAAAAATACTTATCGTCGATGATAACCCAGCCATTTTGGATGCGTTATCGTTGTTACTCGAAATTCACGATTTTGATGTTGTTACGGCAAGCAACCCTTTTGAGGCAATTCAGGCCGTACAATACCAACGCATTGCTCTTGTTATTCAAGACATGAACTTTACCGCCGACACCACTTCAGGCGAAGAAGGCAAAGCGCTTTTCTATGCCTTACGAGACATTAATCCTCACCTTCCGATTATTTTGATCACCGCATGGACAGAGCTTTCTACTGCTGTTGAACTTGTCAAAGCAGGGGCTGCTGATTACCTGCCAAAACCATGGGACGATGCCAAGCTACTTACCTGTGTAAATAACCTAATAGAGCTGGGTAAAGCAAAACAACAAAACGAAACCTTTACCCGCCACCAGCAAGAACGTGACGCATCTGTGCAACAAGCAAATTTAGTAGGCTTGGTTTATAAAAGTACCGCTATGGAGCACATTGTTAATCTTGCGATTCAAGTTGCTAAATCGGATATTTCGGTTCTGATCACAGGCCCTAACGGCAGCGGTAAAGAACGCATTGCACACATAATTCAGGCCAATTCTTTATTAGCAGATAAACCCTTTATCACTGTTAATGCCGGCGCTCTGCCTAGCGAGCTTATTGAGGCTGAGTTATTTGGTGCAGAAGCTGGCGCCTATACAGGCATTACCAAACAGCGCATTGGTCGATTTGAAGCGGCCGATGGTGGCACCTTATTTTTAGACGAAATTGGTAACTTGCCACTTTCTGGGCAGATGAAGCTATTACGCATTTTACAAACCGGTGAATTTGAGCGCTTAGGTTCAACACAAACACGTAAAGTGAATGTTAGGGTCATTTCAGCAACCAATGAAGATTTAAGCCATGCAATTAAAACAGGTCAATTTCGTGAAGACCTTTACTACCGCTTAAATGTAATTGAGTTAAATTTACCAAGCCTAGCTCATCGCCCTGATGATATTTTAGCTTTGGTCGCACACTTTTTACCTGAGCGCACCCTGTCGTTAAGTACAGAAAAAGCCCTGCTCGCCCATAGTTGGCCGGGGAATGTTCGTGAGCTTGAAAATGCCTGTAAACGCGCTGGCGTTTTAAAACCCACAGGGGTGATTGAGCTTGCTGATTTTGGCTTACAAGTTGAAACAAACAGCCCATCACAAACAAGAGCAGAGCCTAACAAACAAGAGATTGAACTTGCCATGCGCGAGTACAAAGGTGTGATTGCTAAAGTGGCTCGCCATTTTGGCCTAAGTCGCCAAGCACTTTATCGCAGGCTTGATAAATTTAAGATTGAATACTAATGCGTTTTTCGTTTCGATATAAAATCATAACCTTATGCATGGCAGCGTCTGCATTGCCACTTATGTTGGTTTGTTACTTTGCGGGTATAAGCTTGTTTTACAGCCTATTAGCCCTGCTCGCTTGCGCTTTGATCAGCGGACTTTTTGCCGCGCAATTATCAACCCCGCTTATTGATGGCATGAACTCACTCGAAACCGGGTTGCTTAATTTTAAAGATGGCGAGCTGGCTACACTATTAGCCTATGATGGCAGCGATGAGCTAGGTGATTTATGCCGGCTTTATAACCAAACCGCAAAACAGCTTCGCCAAGAAAAACAATGGATATATCAGCGCGAGTTGATGCTCGACAAAGTATTACAAAGCTCGCCACAAGCTGTGCTTTTGACTAACGACCAAGGCTTTATTGTGTATAGCAACCACAGTGCTCGTAGCTTACTCGATGCTAAGTCAGCCCTTGAAGGTGCCAAGCTCGAAAACTTATTAGATTCAAGCTGCGAGCAATTAACGCGTGCCATTCACAAAGGCGTTGATGGCTTATTTACCCTCGATAAAGCAGATCAAGAATCACAAACTTGGCATATGGCAACAGGCCGATTATTACTTAATAATCAGTTTCACCAACTATTTGTATTTAAACAGCTGACCCGCGAACTAAGCCGCCAAGAAGTAGAGGTATGGAAAAAAGTCATTCGTATCATTAGCCATGAGCTTAACAACTCACTAGGGCCAATGTCATCTATGCTTCATAGCGCGCAACTATTAACAAAAAAAGTCGACGAGCCACGCTTAAAACGGGTATTTACCACCATTGAAGACCGCATAAAACACCTTAATGAGTTTGTACAAGGCTATGGCAAATTTGCTAAGTTACCCACCCCTCAACTGTCGACGATTAACTGGCCGACACTGATTGAGCAATTAAAAAGTCAGTGGCAGGTTGAGGTTTCACTTGATGAACGTGTAACAACTGACGCTGATCATACCCAACTCGAGCAGTTACTTATAAACCTATTAAAAAATGCCTATGAATCTGGTTCAAACCCAGAAGATGTCAGCTTAACTGTGCAACAAGAAACAAGTGGCACACACATCACAGTGAGTGATAAAGGCAAGGGTATGAGTGAGGCTGTAATGGCCAACGCACTAATCCCCTTTTACTCAACCAAAGCAACTGGCAGTGGTTTAGGGCTAGCACTTTGCAGGGAAATAGTTGAAGCGCACCACGGGCAAATTAGCCTACATAACCGTGAGCACGGTGGTTTGAGCGTGCATGTTTTATTACCTGGGTAATACCACCGCTTACTAATCTTAAGCGGATGGCTATAAAAAAGCCGCAGTTTGCGGCTTTTTTATACACTAAATATAATTATTCAGCGTCTTTTTCTTTGTACTTTGCAGCTGTTTCAGTGATTAGTGGCTGTAATTCACCACGTTGAAACATTTCGATGATAATGTCACAACCACCAATAAGCTCGCCTTCTACCCATAATTGTGGGAATGTTGGCCAGTTTGCGTATGCAGGTAACTCTGCACGGATATCTGGGTTAAGTAGAATGTCAACGTAAGCAAACTGCTCACCACATGCCATAAGTGCTTGTGATGCTTGTGAAGAAAAACCACAGTTAGGTAACTTTGGTGATCCTTTCATGTAAAGAAGGATTGGATTTTCAGAAATTTGCTGTTTAATTTTATCGATGGTTTCCATTTACAACCTCAAAAAAGACATTAGCTTACTACATTGGCCTTGAAAAAGTTTCACAGTGGCCTCAGATATATAACTTAAATCGGCATTCGTAGCCACAATTTAAAATAGTCTTTAGCAATAGCATTGCTGTTTGCTAAAACTTGAGTAAAATACTCAACAATTATAGTAACACTATAATACCACTTGGTATAGGGAAGTACGCTGTTTACCTTGCTATTACCTATAACTGAGTGGACTATCAACCAAGAAGATGGAGATAAAAAATGGCATTTGAACTACCGTCACTACCATACGCAATCGATGCATTAGAGCCACATATTTCAAAAGAGACTCTAGAGTTTCACCACGGTAAACACCACAACACTTACGTTGTGAAATTAAACGGTCTGATCCCAGGCACAGAATTCGAAAACAAATCTTTAGAAGAAATCGTATGTTCTTCAGAAGGTGGCGTATTTAACAATGCTGCACAAATCTGGAACCACACTTTCTACTGGAACAGCCTATCTCCAAACGGTGGTGGCGAGCCTACAGGCGCAATCGCTGACGCGATCAACGCTAAATGGGGTTCTTTCGACGCATTCAAAGAAGCGTTAAACGACAAAGCAGTAAACAACTTCGGTTCAAGCTGGACTTGGTTAGTTAAACTAGCTGATGGCACACTTGATATCGTAAACACGTCAAATGCTGCAACGCCATTAACTGATGAAGGTGTTACTCCAATCCTAACTGTGGATCTGTGGGAACACGCTTACTACATCGATTACCGTAACGTACGTCCTGATTACCTAAAAGGTTTCTGGGCATTAGTTAACTGGGACTTCGCGAACGCTAACTTCGCTTAATCTTCTGTTACAAACAGTAATCAAAAAAGACGCTTCGGCGTCTTTTTTATTGTCCTTTGCACGCCCCCTCTGACCCGCAGCCAACCACTCACCCAAAAAGCCTAATCAGGATGAGCTTTTTTCAATTAAATTCTTAATTTTCTTGCGCAAAAATTCAAAATCGTGACTAAGCTTTAATTAACCTTTGCTTTTCTCTTAATCTAATTACACGTCATTTTAGCGGGTTTTCGGAGGTCTCTATGAGTATTTTTGAGCATTACCAATCACGATACGAAGCAGCGCAAGAAGAAGAATACAGTATTGAGGAATTTCTCGAGATCTGTAAGAAGGATAAATCAGCTTATGCCAGCGCACCTGAACGGTTATTGATGGCTATTGGCGAACCTGAAATTATCGACACATCAACCGATGCGCGCTTAAGCAGGCTGTTTTCAAATCGTGTAGTTGCACGCTACCCGGCATTTCACGATTTTTATGGTATGGAAGATGCCATAGAGCAAATCGTCTCTTATCTAAAACATGCTGCGCAAGGCTTAGAAGAATGTAAGCAAGTGCTGTATTTACTTGGCCCTGTTGGGGGTGGTAAATCATCAATTGCTGAAAAACTTAAATACTTAATGCAACAAGTACCTATTTATTCAATTAAAGGCTCGCCTGTTAACGACCACCCTTTAGCCTTATTTGATCCAAATGAAGACGCCGAGCTTTTAGAGAAAGAATATGGCATTAAACCGCGTTATTTAAAAACGGTGATGTCACCGTGGGCTGCAAAACGCTTAAGTGAATTTAATGGTGACATTAGCCAATTTAGAGTGGTTAAGCGCTACCCATCTATTTTAAACCAAGTCGCGATTGCTAAAACTGAGCCCGGCGATGAAAACAACCAAGACATTTCAGCGTTAGTCGGTAAAGTCGATATTCGCCAACTTGAGCACTTTGCACAAAACGACCCAGATGCGTATGCCTACTCCGGCGCACTTTGTTTAGCAAACCAAGGCTTGATGGAGTTTGTAGAAATGTTTAAAGCACCAATCAAGGTGCTACACCCACTACTTACAGCAACGCAAGAAGGTAACTACAACGGCACAGAAGGCATTAGTGCCCTACCGTTTAATGGTATGATTCTGGCTCACTCGAATGAATCTGAGTGGCAAACATTCAAGAACAATAAAAACAATGAGGCATTTTTAGACCGTGTTTACATCGTCAAAGTACCTTATTGTTTACGTGTTTCTGAAGAGGTCAAAATTTACAATAAACTACTCGAAAATAGTGAGTTACATGACGCCCCTTGTGCACCAGGTACATTAAAAACACTGGCGCAATTTACCACCCTTTCACGCATGAAAGAGCCAGAAAACTCAAGCATTTATTCAAAAATGCGGGTGTATGACGGCGAAAGCTTAAAAGACACCGATCCGAAAGCGAAGTCGTATCAAGAATACCGCGACTACGCAGGTGTTGATGAAGGCATGACAGGGCTTTCTACCCGCTTTGCGTTTAAGATTCTGTCGCGGGTATTTAACTTCGATACTACCGAAGTAGCTGCCAACCCTGTGCACTTATTCTATGTGCTTGAGCAACAAATTGAGCGTGAGCAGTTTTCAGCCGATGTTGAAGAGCGTTACTTAAGTCACTTAAAAGGCTACCTCATTCCTCAATACGTGGAGTTTATTGGTAAAGAGTTACAAACGGCCTATTTAGAATCTTACTCAGAATACGGGCAAAACATCTTTGACCGTTATGTCACCTATGCTGATTTTTGGATCCAAGATCAAGAATACCGTGACCCAGATACCGGCCAGCTATTTGACCGTGCAGCACTTAACGCAGAGCTTGAAAAGATTGAAAAACCTGCGGGAATTTCAAATCCGAAAGATTTCCGTAATGAAATAGTCAATTTCGTACTGCGTGCACGCGCGCACAACCAAGGCAAGAATCCGCTTTGGACTAGCTACGAAAAACTTCGCACGGTTATTGAGAAGAAAATGTTCTCAAATACAGAAGATCTCCTGCCGGTTATTTCGTTCAATGCGAAAACATCAGCTGAAGATCAGAAAAAACACGAAGACTTTGTCAATCGTATGGTTGAGAAAGGCTATACCCAAAAACAAGTACGTTTACTTTCTGAATGGTATTTACGCGTTAGAAAATCGCAGTAAAAAACGTTTGTTTTAAGGGGGTTGTTATGGCGCATTTTATTGACCGACGCCTGAACGGAAAAAACAAAAGTACCTTGAATCGTCAACGGTTCATCAGGCGTTACAAAAAACAGATTAAAGAAGCGGTGTCTGATGCCATTAATAAGCGTAGCGTAACCGATACCACCAGCGGTGAGAGTATTTCTATTCCGCAACGTGATATCAGTGAGCCTATTTTTCATCAAGGACGTGGTGGTGACCGTGAACAGATCCATCCAGGCAATGACCAATTCTCTACGGGCGACAAAATTAAGCGCCCGCAAGGAGGCGGTCAAGGTGGTGGCTCTGGCGAGGGTGAAGCCAGTGATTCGGGTGAAGGACAAGACGACTTTGTATTCTCTATTTCAAAAGATGAATACTTAGACTTATTGTTTGAAGATCTTGAACTGCCTAACCTGCAACAAAACCAGCTCGATAAACTGGTGCAAATGAAAACCCATCGAGCCGGTTTTTGTAACGATGGCATGCCAAGCAACATTGATATTGTGCGCTCTTTACAGGGCTCACTTGCGCGAAGAGTTGCAATGACTGCTGGCAAAAAGCGCCATCTTGCTGAACTTGAAGGTCAGTTAGCGCTTTTAAAAGCCGAAGATCAGCCAGATAAAGCGGCTATCGCTTTGCTTGAACGCCAAATTGAGGAGCTGCAAAGTCGCATTAAAGCAGTGCCATTTATCGATAACTACGATTTACGTTTTCGTAATTATGAAAAACGACCACACCCCACAAGCAAAGCTGTCATGTTTTGCTTAATGGATGTGTCCGGCTCGATGGATCAAGCGACTAAAGACATGGCAAAACGCTTTTATATTTTGCTTTATCAATTTTTAACCCGTAGCTACAAAAATATAGAAGTCGTTTATATTCGCCATCATACCCAAGCGAAAGAAGTCGATGAGCAAGAGTTTTTCTATTCTCAAGAAACGGGTGGCACCATCGTCTCCAGCGCATTAAAACTGATGAACGAAATCATCGCTGAACGCTATAACCCTGAAGAGTGGAATATATACGCAGCGCAAGCGTCTGATGGCGACAACTGGGCCGATGACTCGCCAAACTGTGGAGATATTTTACGTAACAAGCTTCTAAAAGCAGTACGCTACTATGCGTATATTGAAATCACAGCCCGTGCTCACCAAAGCTTATGGCGAGAGTATCAATCAATAGCGCAAACCCACGACAACTTTGCAATGCAACATATTCGTGGCGTTGAGGACATTTACCCAATTTTCCGTGAATTATTTAAAAAGAATCGTCAGCAGCAAGGCGCCGCATAGCCTTGCGAGTGAGGTAAAGTATGGCCGATAAACGTATTAGCGACGGTCCTGATTGGACATTTGATTTATTAGCAGAGTATCAAACTGAGATTGAACGGGTCGCGAAAATTTATAAACTCGATACCTACCCGAATCAAATTGAGGTGATCACTGCAGAACAAATGATGGATGCCTATTCGAGTGTGGGTATGCCAATTGGCTACAGCCACTGGTCGTATGGTAAAAAATTCATTCAAACTGAGCAAAACTATAAACGTGGGCAAATGGGTCTTGCTTATGAGATTGTAATTAACTCAGACCCGTGTATTGCCTATTTAATGGAAGAAAACACACTGCCAATGCAAGCCTTGGTAATGGCACACGCCTGCTATGGTCACAACTCATTTTTTAAAGGTAATTACTTATTTAAAACTTGGACCGACGCCAGCTCGATCATCGACTACTTATTATTTGCAAAAAACTACATTGCCAAATGCGAAGAAAAATATGGTATTAATGAGGTCGAGAATCTTATCGACTCATGCCATGCATTAATGAATTACGGTGTGGACCGCTATAAGCGCCCACAGCGTATTTCGCTTTATGAAGAACAAAAACGCCAGCAGGAGCGCGAAGATTACTTACAATCGCAAGTGAATGAGCTGTGGCGCACTATTCCTACCTCGCAACAAGAGTCTAAAAAACGTGAGCGCCGTTTTCCTGAAGAGCCGCAAGAAAATATTTTATATTTCATCGAAAAAAATGCCCCACTGCTTGAATCATGGCAGCGTGAAGTAATCCGTATTGTGCGTAAAATTTCGCAATATTTTTATCCGCAAAAACAAACTCAAGTAATGAATGAAGGCTGGGCAACATTCTGGCATTACACCATTTTGAACCATCTATATGATGAAGGTAAGCTCACTGATTCCTTTATGCTCGAGTTCTTACAAAGCCACACCAATGTTGTGTACCAACCTCCTTACAACAGTAATTATTATTCAGGGATTAATCCTTACGCCCTTGGTTTTAACATGATGGTTGATATTCGCCGTATTTGTGAAAACCCGACCGAGGAAGATAAAAGATGGTTTCCGGAGTATGCCGGCAGTGATTGGTTAGAAACGCTGCACTTTGCAATGCAAAACTTTAAAGACGAGAGCTTTATAAGCCAGTTCTTATCGCCAAAAATTATCCGCGATTTTAAGTTATTTACTATTATTGACCATGAAAAAGAACCCACCCTAAATGTGGGTGCAATTCATGATGAAATGGGTTATCACCAAGTACGTGAAAGTTTGTCAGCGCAATACAATTTAAGTAACCACGAACCCAATATTCAAGTTTACGATGTTGATGTTAGAGGTGACCGCTCTTTGACCTTACGCTATGTGCCACATAACAATATCCCCTTAGCAAACTCAAAAGATGAAGTATTAAAACACCTTTACAGGTTATGGGGCTTTAAGGTAAAACTGGAACAAGAGTCTTCAACAGGGGAAGTGTCACTACTGGGAGAATGCCCAAAAAGTGATGCCCGACACACTACAGAGTGAACCGAATGAATAAAAAGTTACTGGTTATCATCGATTCTGTCGACGATGCAAAAACGTCGTTATTACACGCGAAACAAAAAGCTAAAGGGGTTAAGCATATTGATATTGTTGCTTTTAGCTATGAAGACACCAGTAGCATTTTATTTTCTCTTCCGCCAGATGAAGCTTTGGCTATTCAAGATAAAGAGTTAGCGAAACTGCGTACTTCATTAAGTCCGCTAATTAATGACTATTTAGAAGTCGGTAGTTACACATTGCAAACACTGTGGCACGAGAGCCCCGTGCAGTGGCTGGCTAACGAAGTGACCACCTCAGACTATGAGATGGTAATTAAAACTCGCCATATTGATGAACAAACGCAATTTAGCGAGCTTGACTGGCAGCTTATTAGATTTAGCCCGCTGCCTCTTTACCTAGCTGCTGACAACAAGTGGCGTAACAATACCAATGTACTCGCCGCGCTCGATTTAGGCAGCGAGAAAGCCACAAAATACTGTTTAAATGAAGCAATTATAAAAACCGGCCTTGCCTTCGCAAAGGATTATCAGAGCGAATTTTTTGCCTGCTATACTGTCCATGTGTCGCCTTTCTTGCGAGATTTAGGGATTGTTTTTTCTGATGAGCAGGTAACTAATGCTTATGAAAAATTACCGGTTGCGCAACGTGCACTAATTGAAGCTCATAATTTAAAAGAGCAACTCAAAATTAAAGCTGGGGTGGTTGAACAAGTTATACCTAGTGTCGCCGCAAAACTTAATGCTGATTTAGTAATTATGGGGTCAGTGGGTAACACGGGCATAAAAGGGCATTTAATCGGTAATACCGCTGAGAAGGTCATGAAACTGCTAAAAACAGATATTCTCGTATTACCACCAATTGGAGTGTAAAAAAGGGCGAAGTTTCGCCCTTTTCCGTTAAGTTATAAATCTGAATACGCTGTAACTTTATTACGGCCGTTTTCTTTAGAGTGATATAAAGCTTTATCTGCAGCTTCAACCCACTTTTCATAACGATCGAACTTTTCGTCAAAACAAGCAAAACCAATACTGACGGTTAATTGAATTTGTTTTTCCCCAAAATAAATTGACGAGTTCTCAATCATTGAACGCAGACGTTCAGCAAAAATCTGCGCACCATCGAGATCAGTATCCAGTAAAGTTACTGCAAACTCTTCGCCACCATAGCGACCTGCCAAATCAGTTTCACGTAATGTTTTTCTAAGTAAATCAGCAATGTGACGCAGCGCTTCATCACCGCCACGGTGACCGTGTTCATCATTGACCTTTTTAAAGTGGTCAATGTCAAACATTAATAAGGTACTGCAGCCGCCACTGCGTACGATACGCATATACTCTTTACGCAGTTTTTCTTCCCAATATCCCCTATTCGTTAATTTTGTAAGGGCATCAGTTCGACTCATTTGCTCAAGCTTACTATTGGCTTCTTCTAGCTCTTTTTTATTTACCGCCTCATCGGTCACATCATAAATAATGATACAGATATGAGACACTTCACCAGTGGTCGTGGTTAAAGGAATAAAGGTGGCATTTTGATACATATGATCCGCTTTACCAGTAATTGGGCGGTAATTTTTAAAGCGGAAAATATAAGGCTGCTGCTCCCAGATAGTAAAAGAGCGATTATTTAAAATGAACACTGACTCTGATTTACTACGGAACCATTTCTCGTCTATTGATGGAAACAAATCAAACAAATCTTTGTCTTTCACGGCACTTGGTAACAAGCCTGAATGGTTTTCCATAAACCCATTCCAAATGCAGACTTTGTAGTCCCTATCAAGCACCACAAGACCTACATCAACAGTATTAAACATATCCATTAACCAATGGAGCTCATTCATATTAAAATCAGATGCAGGCATAGTTTAATCTTCTAGTAAATAAGCGACTTTGTATTTTAAGGTTTTGAGCGAATCCTCAGTAAATAGCAGCATTAAATCACAATTAATATTATGATTTTCGATACCATAACTGATCTCAATCGCCAGCGTTCGTTGCCAGCGAGATTTATTAGCCTTTACCAAATCAGACACATCACAATGTTGACCCAGAACCACAGGGTGCCCTTGACTAAAGCGCATATCAAGCTGCTTTGAAAGACCACTTAAAATAGCCCCGATCAGAATATTGCTTACATCCATTAGCAACTCAAGCTCAATCTTGTTGTTAAGCTCGCCTTCGTAATTCATGAGTGACGCAATTTCTTTAAAGCTTGAGTCATTTAACAGCAGCAAAGCTTCACCAGAAACACCGCCGCCTATAAAGCCTTGGCAAACTCCAGAGGTAGTCGCATTGGCATCAATAGAACGCAGTGCCATGTCTAGTTCATTAACTTCTAGGATATTAACATTCGGGATAGGCAATTTTACAAACACATTCAGTAAGCGTGCAAGCAAGTCCCCTGCTTGTCCCATTGCAACATTTGTAAGCTCTTGATAGATATCACGTACATCGGGGTCAACTTGTTCGCCCAGCCGGTGTGATAGACGCTCACGCATGGCTTTGTCTTTAATACCATGATGTTCAATGATATTAGCAAGCTTTTCTGCAGAGCAAGGTTTTTGAATAAAATCAATGGCGCCTAACTCAATCACACGTTGATGAGCATTAGGTTGGATATCACCTGAAACAACCACAGTAAGCACATGAAGATCTTGGTCTTGAATGGCTTGAAGTACTTCATAGCCATCCATTTCAGGCATATTTAAATCAAGAAATAGTATTTCAGGCTGAATTTTTTTGATTTGCTCAATACAGTGCACACCGTCTTCAGCAAACTCAATTTTAATATCCCAATCATCGGGTAAAGAGCGCGCTAATTGCCGACGAGCTAACTTTGAATCATCACAAACTAATACCGATGTTGACATATACTCTCTCTAAACCCACACTTTTTTACTAGCCATCTTTAAGAGTGCTAACTTTATTCTTATTTTAATTCATAAAAAATAGCGGCACGGACACATGTTAATCAAACTGCTCGTTTTTTACAATTTTAAATTAGAGTAAACCTTGGAGCAATTAGATGAGTATAATACACTCAGCTTAAATGCGTTAATTTGAAGGAATTATATTATGTTACGCCCACTTATTTTTGCACTCAGTGCAGTTTGTACGTTTAGTTACGCAAATGACTTACCAGAAAATAGTCTTGATGCTGGTAAGGTATCAGCTCAGTCAAAGCCAGTTACCCTACTAGGACAAGGGGTTGAAGTCGGTCAAAAAGCACCTAATTTTAAAGTAGTAGATGATAGCTTTACACCTGTCACATTAGACAATTATCAAGGTCAAGCTGTTTTACTTAGCGTTGTACCAAGCTTGGATACGGGGGTATGTAGCATTCAAACCAAACACTTTAATGAAAAAGTAGCTGCTGAGTACCCGAATATAGCTATGCTCACATTAAGTGCTGATTTACCGTTTGCACAAAAACGTTTTTGTAAAGCAGAAAATATCGACAAAGTCGTCACCTTATCTGATTCTGTATGGCGTGACTTTGGTAAGAACTACGGCTTAATTATCAAAGATATGGGCTTATTAACTCGTGCAGTATTTGTGCTCGATAAAGAACATAACATCGTTTACAAGCAACTAGTCGATAACCTCTCAAAAGAGCCTGATTACGACGGTGCTATTGCCGCATTGAAGAAACTGTAATATCAGAAGACAGTTAAACAGATACAAAAAAACCGCCCTGAGGCGGTTTTTTTATTAATGAATCTAAAAGGTTAATTAACCTAATAGCTCACCAAGTTGTTGGCTAACAGCTTCAACAGCTTGGGTACCGTCTAGTTTATGGTACTGAGTGTTGCCTGCTTTTGCTTCAGCTTGGTAGTAATCAACTAATGGCTTAGTTTGGTCGTGGTAGATACCTAAACGTTTACGTACTGTTTCTTCAGTATCGTCATCACGAATGATTAGGTCTTCACCTGTGATGTCATCTTTACCATCAACTTTAGGTGGGTTATAAACTACGTGATAAACACGACCAGAACCTGGGTGTACACGACGGCCGCCCATACGCTCAACGATAATTTCGTCAGCAACGTCAAATTCAATAACGTGATCAACCACCACACCATTCTCTTTCATTGCATCAGCTTGAGGAATAGTACGCGGGAAACCATCTAGTAAGAAACCCTTTTCGCAATCTGGTTTAGCGATACGCTCTTTAACTAGACCAATAATAATTTCATCAGATACTAATTGACCTGCATCCATTACTTTTTTAGCTTCAAGACCAAGTGGTGTACCTTCTTTGATTGCTGCACGCAGCATATCGCCCGTAGAAATTTGTGGAATACCGTATTTGTCCATCAAAAACTGAGCTTGAGTACCTTTACCTGCACCCGGCGCGCCCAAAAGAATAATGCGCATATCATTGTCCTCTGTGTGATACTAATCTTAAATTATGGTCGATCAGTGGAGTTTTGTTCTTAGAGCCTGAATTCTTCCACAACTGAGGCTATACCTCAAGTAACTTATACCAATTGCCTATATTAGCAGCAATAAAAAAGGGAGCACTGCTCCCTTTTCCAACTCATTGCGCTAAAACGCTTATTTGCTTAAATCTAGCATAAGCTTGTTCAAGCGAGTTACAAAGCCAGCAGGGTCTTTTAGAGTACCGCGCTCTGCTAATAATGCTTGGTCAAGCAGGACATGTGACCACTGGCTGAACTTGTCTTCATCTTGCTCAACGTTTAAGTGTTTAACAAGCTGATGCTCTGGGTTAAGCTCAAAAATAGGCTTTTGCTCAGGCACAGTTTGACCAACAGATTCCATTAACTTTTGCATTTGTGAACTCATATCGTGTTCATCGGCAACAACACATGCTGGAGAATCAGTTAGACGGTGCGTAAAGCGCACATCTTTCACGCTGTCGCCAAGTGCTGACTTAATACGTTCAACTAGACCAGCTACTTCTTTTTCTGACTCTTCTTGCGCTTTTTTGGTTTCTTCGTCATCCATTTTGCCTAAATCTAAGTCACCACGGGTAATTGACTGGAATGATTTTTCGTTGAACTCTGTTAAGTAGCTCATCATCCACTCATCAACACGGTCGCTTAATAGCAATACTTCAATGCCTTTCTTACGGAAGATTTCTAAGTGTGGTGAGTTTTTCGCTGCAGCAAATGAGTCAGCAACCACATAGTAGATCTTATCCTGCTCTGGCTTCATACGTTCGATGTATTGTTCAAGCGATACATTTTGCGTGCTTTCGTCAGTATGTGTAGAAGAGAAACGCAGTAGCTTAGCAATGGCTTCTTTATTTGCCATATCCTCAGCTGGACCTTCTTTTAACACCTGACCAAACTCGTTCCAGAACGTTTGGTAATCTTCTTCACGGTTTTTCGCCATACGCTCAAGCATTTTAAGTACGCGTGATGTACAACCTTTACGGATCGCTTGCGTTACTTTGTTGTCTTGTAAAATTTCACGCGACACGTTAAGTGGTAAGTCGTTTGAGTCAAGTAGACCTTTCACAAAGCGTAAGTAACTTGGCATAAACTGCTCTGCGTCATCCATGATGAAAACGCGTTGTACATACAGTTTTAAACCAGTTTGACGGTCACGATTCCATAAATCGAATGGTGCTTTTTTCGGGATGTATAACAAGCTTGTGTATTCAGTTTTACCTTCAACCTTGTTGTGAGCCCAGCTTAGTGGCTCTTCCCAGTCATGACCAATGTGCTTATAAAACTCTTTGTACTCTTCATCTGTTACTTCTGACTTATCGCGAGTCCAAAGTGCAGTTGCACGGTTAATACCTTCCCACTCGCCCGGCTGCGCTGGGATTTTCTCACCATCAGGACCTTCAGATTCAGGTACTTCTGCTTTATACATTTCAACTGGAATAGAAATATGGTCTGAGTATTTAGTTACGATGCTACGTAAACGGTACTCATCAGCAAATTCTTTCTCATCTTCACGTAAGTGTAGAATGATTTCGGTACCGCGTGTTGGCTTGTCAATCTCTTGTAATGTGTACTCGCCCTCACCTGCAGATTGCCATTCGATACCTTGGCTTTCACCTGCTTTACGAGTACGCACGGTTACGTTATCTGCAACGATAAATGCAGAGTAAAAACCAACACCAAATTGACCAATCAATTGTGAATCTTTGCTTTGGTCGCCTGTTAGGTTTTGGAAAAATTCTGCTGTGCCTGATTTTGCAATGGTACCCAGTGAATTGATCACATCTTCACGGCTCATACCAATACCGTTATCAGTAATGGTTACCGTGTTTGCTTCTTTGTCGGCACTGATACGTACTTTTAGATCTGCATCATTTTCGTATAAATCGCCATTAGAAAGCGCTAGGAAACGTAATTTATCTGCCGCATCTGACGCGTTTGATACCAGCTCACGTAGGAATATCTCTTTATTAGAATAAAGAGAATGAATCATCAGGTTTAATAGTTGTTTGACTTCTGTTTGAAAGCCTAATGTTTCTTTTTGTGCTGCAGTCATTGTGTAAATCTCCAATTAACAAAGTGTCTAATCTGCACTATGACTCATATATGGGGCAGGCTTTTGGAACTTCAAGGCAAAAAATTAAATTAGCGGGTAAATTCGGGGGCTAACTACAAAAAAGCCTGCATAAAGCAGGCTTTTAATACCATATCAGGTATTAGTTTTGATTTACGGCGCGTCGTCCGCTAAATGCGTGCATCAGCGTCATACCATCGAGTAAGTCAAGCTCACCACCAACAGGGACACCGTGCGCAATACGAGATGCGCCTACCTGATACTTATGACAAAGCTCAGCAATATAGTGAGCTGTTGTTTCACCTTCAACACTTGGATTGGTTGCGAGGATCACCTCATTAATACCGCCTTGTTGCAACTTGCTTTCAAGGATATCAAGGCCAATTTCTTTTGGTCCTATACCATCAATTGGCGACAAGTGACCCATTAAAACAAAGTAAAGTCCTTGATATTGACCGGTTTGCTCAATAGCGAGTACGTCGGTTGGTGATTCAACCACACACAGTAAACCACTATCTTGGCGTTTAACACTTGAGCAAATATCGCACACAGCTTGCTCTGTGAAAGTGCGACAAGATTGACAATGCCCTACTTCATCCATTGCTTTGGTTAATGCATGGCCAAGTTGCTTACCACCTTGACGGTCACGCTCAAGCAAATGAAAAGCGATACGCTGTGCCGACTTTGGGCCTATGCCCGGCTGGCATCTTAGCGCTTCAATTAGTTGTGTTAAACTAGGAGATAGTTGCATACAAGATCACTTAGAATGGCATTTTCATACCTGGTGGTAATTGCATACCGCCAGTTACTTTACTCATGCGCTCTTGTGTTTCTTCTGCAACACGACGTACTGCATCGTTACACGCTGCCGCTAGTAAATCTTCGATCATGTCTTTGTCGTCTTCCATTAGGCTTTCATCTAATTCAACACGACGTACATTGTGGTTACCAAGCATAGTTACTTTCACTAGGCCTGCACCTGCTTCACCTACAACTTCAAGGTTTGCGATTTCTTCTTGGGCTTTTTGCATGCGCTCTTGCATTTGCTGCGCTTGCTTCATCATGTTACCCATTCCACCTTTAAACATAACTGTCTCTCTTTCTAAACTACTTTAATTGGCATGAAGATAAGGGCTATTGCAACTAATTACAATGCCTGAATACTGTTTTCATCGATTATAGCGCTAAATAACTGCTGAAATTGCACTATATTTTCATCGCTATTTATTACATCAATCGCTTGTTGATGACGACCCGCATCAATTTTTTGTTGAATCAAATACGGTGAATCAATTACGCCATCAGCAAACTCGATACTAAGCTCTACATTATGACCATAAATTTCACTTAATGCAGCATTGAGCTTTTGTCTAAGCACTGCGCTGTCTAAATGGCGCTGTGATGAATCAACTTCAATATGTAACTGATTATTCTGCTTGGTAAAGATCGAATGCAGCGCAAATTGGCGCATGCGGCCACCAAGTCCCATACGCTTTATTAAATACGCCCACTCGTCTTGTTCGTGTGCAAATTTAATACTGCTGATCGGGCTTTCAAAATCATCTGGAACCGGAATACTGGCTTCTTCAGCTACTGGCTCTGGCGCTTTTTGCGGGTTGATTTGCTCAAGCAATTCAGGCGCTAGGTTTTCAGTGATTGTTTGATGCTTTTCTCGAAAATCGACTTTTTTTACTTTATTGCTGCTCTCCCCCGTTTGCTGGGGGATGGGCTTTTTTACTTCAGCAGCCATTGCTTGCTGCTGAGGCTGAATATTGCTCGTGGCTGTGCTTTGTCGCGCTGGCGGTTTTAATGTTGGCTTAGCTTCAGGCTGTTGTTCTGCTTTAACATTCGTTTGCGTTGCCGCACCACTTAAGCGACCAGCACCTGAGATATTACGGTCTTGTAAAATACGAGCAATGGCCGATTGCGCCTGACTTTGCTGTTGTTGCAATTGTGCGGGTGCAGTTTGCTGTTGCTGAGGCGCAGGTGCTTCATTTGCGCTAAAGCCCTGATCATAAGCGCTATTCATCACATCATCATATTGCGCAGCAAGTGATGAATCCATTTGTGCATCGTACTCATCCATATAGTCTTGCGAAGAATAGTCAGATGTAGAGTACTCTGGTGAAGAATAATCAGCTGCTGGAATGTGCTCTGAGCTACTCTGCTGTTGTGGCGCTGGTTTGACTTCAGTTTCAGCTGGCTGAGCGGATTGCTGAGGCTGTTGATTAACATTAGGCTGCTCTACTGCTGTTGCTTCAACTTGCTGGGCAGGCTCATGGCTATGTGCTGTTTCTGCTTTGGCTGCTTGAATAGGCTCAGCTTCATCAGGTATAGCTTGTGTTGGCTGAGGCTCTGAAGGCACAGAAGTTGTATGCACAGAACTTTGTGCTACTGATGCTTGCTCTGAAGCTGCTTGCTCACGTTGCGCCGTTGATTTTTTTAAAATATCACGTAGTGCACCGGCACCACTTGGTTTAACCTGCTGCTGGGTATTCGTGGGTGTTTGGCTTTGTGCAAATTGCGTTGGTTGAAATGCGAGCAGTCGCAACATGATCATTTCAAAACCAAGTTTAGCATCGGGTGCCCATTGCAAATCCTTTTTACCATTTAATAGCAACTGGTAATACACCTGCATTTGCTGTGCATCAGTTGTTTGTGCCACCTGCTCAATAAATTCACGGTTAGTCTCATCAAGTGCCGCAGCACTAGGCACGAGTTGCACAAGCTGAATAAGGTGCGTCAGGGCAATTAAATCGTCGAGCAAGGCTACAAAGTTAGGGTTTCGGCTAACAACTGCTTTTACTTCTTGAAGTAATGCATCGCCATCTTGGCACAGTAACGCTGCTAACATGGTTTGGCTATATTGGGTATCCATTAAGCCAAGCATGGTTTGCACAGCCTGATGATTAATATTGCCATTGGTTTGCGCAATTGCTTGGTCTGTAAGACTCAGTGCGTCACGCATACTACCATCAGCTGCTTTCGCTAAAATTGACAGCGATTTATCATCAAAACTTAGCTGTTCTTGATTAAGAACATGGGCAAGCTGATCATGAATTTCTGATTGCGACAAAGCATTTAAATTAAACTGTAAGCAACGCGATAAAATCGTCACGGGCAGTTTTTGCGGATCGGTTGTCGCTAATAAAAACTTCACATGCTCTGGTGGCTCTTCCAATGTTTTTAGTAATGCATTGAAACTATGCTTTGACAGCATGTGAACTTCGTCGATTAGGTATACCTTGTAACGACCACGTGTTGGCGCGTATTGAACGTTATCAAGGATTTCGCGGGTATCTTCTACTTTGGTTCGTGATGCCGCATCGATTTCTAACAAATCAATATAGCGACCAGCTTCAATGTCAGTACAGCTTGAACATTGGCCACACGGCTCAGCAGAGATACCCTTATCGCAGTTGAGGCTTTTTGCGAATATTCGTGCGATGGTTGTTTTACCCACCCCACGAGTTCCAGTAAAGAGATAGGCATGATGGAGTCTATTTTGTGTTAATGCATTAACCAATGCCTGTTTAACATGAGACTGCCCCACTAACTCGTGAAAGGTTTGTGGTCGCCATTTCCTTGCTAGAACCTGATAACTCATTAATTATTCGCCTTCGAATTCAACCAACTTTAAGATTTTGATGCCCATATCAGCAACACGTTGTTCACCACCAAGCTCAGGTAAAGATACAACAAATGCGGCATCCGTTGCATTACCACCCAGTTTTGCAACTAATTTTGCTGTTGCTTCAATTGTGCCACCTGTGGCAAGTAAGTCATCTACTAATAACACTTTATCACCAGAAACGATAGCGTCTGTATGAAGTTCAAGCGTATCTTCACCATATTCTAATTGGTAGTTTTGTGAAATCACTTCGCGAGGAAGTTTGCCTGGTTTACGAACTGGAATAAATGGAATACCAAGAGCATAAGAAAGTGGCGCACCAAAAATAAAACCACGAGATTCAGTACCAATGATTTTAGTAAAACCTTGGTCTTTATATGCCGCAATAAAGCTGTCTATCGTTGCTTTAAATGCCTCAGCGTTAGCCATTAAAGTTGTTACATCGCGGAACATAATGCCCGGCTTAGGGTAATCAGCGATCGTTGCAATGCTCTGTTTGATGAGCGTTGAAGTTGCTTGAGTCATAATTATACTGCTCAAAAAGTTTATCTAACAAAGCTCGAGAGTATAACATCACCTTAGTGGAAAGTCGGTAGCAAGTTTCGAAATTAATCACCTAACTACAACAAAAAAGGCTGCATGGTGCAGCCTAGTGTCTTAAATTTGCTTACGCAGATTAAGATAAAGATGTGATCCAACCCAGAATAGCGTTAAGACAGCCAATGCCACCGAATACTGCTAAAAACGCAATGAAATAAGTTGCATTGAACGGATCTTTAAAGTCTTTATCATTCGACATAGTTACTACCTTTATTTAAGCACGACAAAATAAGGCGGACATAATAGTCGAACTGCCCTAATCAATAAAGGGGTTTAGCCGATTTTTAAACCAATGTATTAGTAACTACGATACCACGCTCTACCATGGCACTTAAGGTATTGAGCGCTCCCTGATAAAGCTGCTCTTGGCTAAATTGAGGAGCATGCTCTGCAACTACTTGGCATACATCATTTAAGTTTATACCTGGCTGAGATTCAATAATATTAAGTAGTAATGCGGTCATCGCATTTGTTGATAAAAACTGCACTTCGTCATCGCCTTCCCGATATACCACAAAGTAGCTTGCCTCAACTGCGGGCTCACTCGGCTGGTTATCGACACTGATGGTATGAACTGGGAAGCTATAACTCAAATTACGAGCCAGTGAACTTAAATATAATGGGGAACTTGTCACTTGATGAGCCGATAAGCCAACTTCATTTGCAAGTTTTTTAGCAACCGACACATCGAGCTCAACCCACTCATAATGAGCCAGTTCTAACATGAACGCAGGATCATTACTTTGCATTTCATAGTCATTAGCAAGAAAAGCCAAAAACTCGCCTGCTATATCTAAAAAATAAGGAGATTTACAGTTGTGCTGACTGAAAAATTGCCTAACGAGTCTGTGCCAAGCTTGCTCTGAATATAAACTTTTAAGTACTGGATATGCAGAGCTGACAAAACCATCCACATTATTAAAAAATAAATCGCGGTAAATCGCCATGCGACGCTCTTCAACATCACTAGGCTTAGCATTATTCTCAGGGTCGCGAATATGCGCCATAAACGCTTGTTGTACTTGCGTAAAATGATTATGCACTGTGTTTCACCGTTACTTGGTTTTGCTTATTGGCTGCGTGCTGCAAGGCTTCAATAGTTTTCAGCTCAGCTAATAACTCAGCCATAGGTGGAATATTAAAGTCACGCTCTAACAAAGTAGGAAAAACTCCATGTACTGCGTAGGCTTTTTCAAGCAATTGCCAAACAGGATCGATAACTGGCGCACCATGGGTATCAACGAGTAAATCTTCAGCCTCAGTGTAATGGCCCGCAACATGCCCATAAGCGATACGTTTAGTTGGTAATGCTGCTAAGAATTGCTCAGCATCATAACCATGATTAATAGAGTTTACATAGATATTGTTTACATCAAGCAATAGTTGGCAATCAGCTTCCTCTAAAACTGCATTGGTAAACTCAAGTTCAGTCATTTGCTGCCCAGGGGCACCGTAGTAAGATACATTTTCAATAGCAATTGGCTGTTCAAGAATATCTTGTACTTGTCTGATCCGCGAGGAGACATGCTTAATTGCATCTTCAGTAAACGGAATAGGCATCAAATCGTACATGTGCCCTTCGCCCGAACAGTAGCTTAAGTGCTCACTAAACAAACGAATATTATGCTCTTTAAAGAAAGCTTTAAGTGATTTCACAAAGTCAATATCAAGCGCTGCTGGTGAGCCAATTGATAACGATAAACCATGACAAACAAAGGCATGCTGCTCGGTTAGCTGTTTAAATTGTTTACCAAAACGCCCTCCAAGCTTTAGCCAGTTTTCTGGTGCAACTTCTAAAAACTCAATGGGTTTAGGAACATCGATGAGCATTTCATCAAGCATTTCCCGGCGTAAACCTAAGCCAATTTGCCCAAAATCAGCTACTGATTCTTTTAACATACTACCTCCTACTAAAAAGGGCCATTACGGCCCTTTCAAAAGCTAAATGAGCGCTTAGTGGTTAGAGCCACATTTACCTTCGCCACACTTACCTTCTTTAGCTGCTTTTTTGTCTGCACCACATTTACCTTCGCCGCACTTACCTTCTTTAGCTGCTTTTTTATCTGCGCCACATTTACCTTCGCCGCACTTACCTTCTTTAGCTGCTTTTTTATCTGCACCGCATTTACCTTCGCCGCATTTACCTTCTTTAGCTGCTTTTTTATCTGCGCCACATTTACCTTCGCCGCACTTACCTTCTTTAGCTGCTTTTTTATCTGCGCCACATTTACCTTCGCCGCACTTACCTTCTTTAGCTGCTTTTTTGTCTGCACCGCATTTACCTTCGCCGCACTTACCTTCTTTTTCAGCTTTTTTATCGCCACCGCACTTACCTTCGCCACATTTACCTTCAGCGGCATCTAGCTGATAACCAGCTTGCATTTGCTGAAATTCAAATGGGTTAGCGTTAGCATCAGTGGCTGCAAAACTTGACGCACCAACCACAACCGCACCTAATGTTAATGCAATTGAATTTTTCTTAACTGTGTTCATTATCGACTCTCTTTTTTATAAAGGGTTATTAAACAAGACCTGCGAACTGAAAATTACTTTCAAAATTACTAAATTATTTTCTGAAACCGATGATAAAGCAAATTACGATTTATCAAATATAGAATAGCAGGTAGAATACGCGTCCAATTTTTATTTAGTATACAGGTATCATGCGACTAGTTTTAGCACCAATGGAGGGAGTTGTCGATTTCAAAATGAGACAGCTACTCACTGATTTAGGTGGATTTGATTTATGCGTTACAGAGTTTGTTCGTGTCGTTGAAGACACACTACCCGAGCGTGTATTTCATCGTTATTGCCCTGAATTAAAAGCCGGTGGTTATACCCGTGCTGGAACACCAGTGCGGATTCAATTACTAGGCCAAGTTCCTAATGCATTGGCTGAAAATGCAGTCAAGGCAATACGCTTAGGATCTCATGGTATCGACTTAAATTTTGGCTGCCCAGCAAAAACTGTTAATAAAAGTAAAGGTGGTGCTGTACTTTTGAAAGATCCTGAGCACATGTACGAAATAATCAAAGCCGTACGTGATGCAGTTGATCCACGTCATGAGGTCAGTGCAAAAATCAGACTAGGGTTTGATGACGATAGCAACAGCCAAGAAATTGTTGATGCTGTTGTCAGTGCGGGTGCATCAAGTCTTGCTATTCATGCAAGAACGAAAAGAGATGGATATAATCCACCGGCATTTTGGGAAAAGATCCCTCCGTTAATCAAAAATAAAAACATTGCGGTGGTTGCTAATGGTGAAATTTGGCAAGTTGAAGATGCATTGCTGTGTCAAAAACGCAGTCATTGCCAAGACTTAATGCTTGGTCGTGGTGCTCTAGCAATGCCTGATTTAGCAAAGCAAATAAAAGCACATGTCGAAAATGAGCAGTACACTCCGATGCTTTGGGAGCATGTGATTTACCATATTATTCACTCTTCTATGCATCAAGATGAAAGCAAGTGTGAGAAATATTTTGCTTCTCGAACCAAGCAGTGGCTTGGATACCTAAAACGCCAGTACCCACAGGCAAACGCACTTTTTGATGAGATTAGGCGTTTAAAAGCCAAAAATGAAGTTGCAGATGTACTTAGAAAGTATGCCAAAGCGCCGAGTATTGATGCAAATCATAACTAGCTAACTTGTTTTGTTTGATAATGTCAGTATTGCCCACTTGGAATAAACGCGATGAACAATACTGAAATTCAAACAAAGTTATCTGCAGAACTTGCGCAGGTTAGACAACGTTTACTCGATATGCTAACTAATTCTGATCAAGGCTATCACCAACAATTGCTTTCGCAGTTAAGCGAAACCCCTCCTGCAGATTGGCTAGAATTAACCTCAAATAAGCTGGGTCCTGAATATCAAATTTTAATTTCTAGACTCGAAAAGCTAGAGGCGGCGTTATGCCAAATAGACATTGGGCAATATGGCTATTGTTGTGATTGCGAAGAAAAAATTGATGATGAACGCTTATTAGCAGACCCTGCTAGCCAACGCTGTAGAAGCTGCGCTCCTTAGAGCGCAGCAAGGTATTATGAAGAAAATATAAAGCTCGTTGCAGGATAAAGTATAATATCTTCGATAAGCCAATCAGCTTCTTGTTTCGTCACCCCCAAACGCTTTATTAGATTTACTCGCGCTTGCTGTTCACTCCAAGTGTGATAATGAATACCAAGATCTGTTTCCATCATCACTAACCAAAAATACTGCTCGCCCGCTGATAACTCGCGCTTACTTTGTAAAGGGTCTCGATATTCTAGCTGCCAGTCAAGACCCGCCATATTCTCATCTTGACTAAAAAACTGCATCACCAGAGGAGTACTGTGTGAGGTCGGTAAATGAAACGCCACATTGTGTATCGCTATTTGCTTTAATTGAGACTGAATATTGCTCAGCCACGTCAGAGGAGGTTGCGTTTTCGCTCCAAAGTAATTCAACTTGCTCTGGTACCAATCTTTACCATTTGCAAGCCCCACTAAACCTAACTTGCTACGTGGTGTGTATTGAGATAAATATTGTTCAAGCTTTGAAAGTGCTGAGTGTACCACTTCATCATCATTATTATTTAGGTGGTTTTGCACCATTGAATGTAACAACTTAAGCTCAATTTTATTTAGTTTTAAACTACTTTCCTCTGCTTGCATTAATTGTGTTTGTACTAATTCCAACCACGTAGCTAATTTTTGAGCAGAATAATCTTTTTTATTAATAGCACGACTAACAACATCGCGCTGCTCTGGCCAAACAAAATAACGTTCTGGATAACGCTCAGCGATGATCAGGTAATTTAATTGCGCCTGTTGCGATTCATCTAGCGCGATACTTTTCAAGCCTTGATAATTGAGGTGACGAGCTTGTAAATACTCGTTCGAAAAAGGCCAACTTGTTACCGAATCTGAGCTTGATTGATTAGATAGTAAGTTATTTATGTTACTGAGTGCTTGCTGGCCTTCATCAAAGTGATTGAAACGAGGAGGTTGCTCTGAGCAAGCTGTTATCATCACACTTGCGACAAGTAAAAATACGATCTGTCTTAGCATTATAAAATTCCATAAAAAAAGCCCCAGAGGGGCTTTTTAATTTAAAACAACATCAATTAGATTTTCACGCCATTACGGTTCGCTTTATCTTTGATGAAGGTTGACCAGCTCTTCGCGAATTTACGCGTACGCGGATCGTCCATTGCTTTAGTGATAGCGTTATAAGCTTGCTTGTACTTCTCTTGGTAGTAATAAGCTTCAGCTAGGTCAGAGTAGATAGTTCCTTTTTTATCAGAACCTAACTCTAACGCCTTGTTCAAACGAACAACGGCTGCACTATAGTTTTGCGATTGTAAAAGTAATGAACCTGCTTTGCGGTAAAGCTCTGCATCGTCATCAAATTTAGCCGCCTCTTCATAGTATTTAGCTGCTTTCTCAATATCTTTTGAGCGGTGGTAGTTAGATGCCACTGCACTGATATTTTGCTTATTACGCTTAACTTTATTTTCGTTAATTGCCTTTTCAAGCACAACTGCTGCTTTATAAGGAATATCGTTTAACGAATAGAAGTTAGAAAGTACTTTGTATTCAACTTCATTTTCAAAATAGCCGTTTTTATAGGCAACTTCCATGGTCGCAAGACCTTTCTTGAAGTCTTCGGTTTGTAGGTAATATTTACCTAAACCAACCCAGGCTTTTTTGTCTTCAGGCCAAACACGAACAATCTCTTCAGCTACTTCTACCATATTTTTGTACTGTTTAAGTTCAAAATAGGCAGCAAGCTTTAATTGGTAAGAGGCTTTAGCAGGCTCTTTTGCCAATTCGATTGCTTTGTTTGCAGCAGGAAGTACGTCTTTATAAAGTTTTAACTCGTAGTTTGCTTGTGCAATACGTGTATAAACTTTGTCGT
Source organism: Pseudoalteromonas nanhaiensis (assembly GCF_051235485.1). NCBI lineage: Bacteria > Pseudomonadati > Pseudomonadota > Gammaproteobacteria > Alteromonadales > Pseudoalteromonadaceae > Pseudoalteromonas > Pseudoalteromonas nanhaiensis. The sequence goes on from NZ_JBPNYQ010000002.1 coordinate 267,740, forward strand.
CTTCCTCACCTGTGAAGTCCATCCAAGCTGCATAAGCTTCTTTTGCTTTTGCATATTGCTCTGTACCTGCGTACATGTCACCTAATAGTTTTAGGCCTTGCTCTTGGTCAGCAAAGTTTAAAACATCAGGTTTAACAGCTGCTTGAACGTGCTTGATAGCTAACTGGTACTGCTCTTTTTGAGCGTACATTTGACCTAAATAACGGTCAACAGTTGCTCTGTCGAAGTCATCCGATGCATCAATTTCTTTAAGCAATGCAATGGCTTCGTCAAGCTTTTCTTCATTGTACAAGTCAAACGCTTTAATTACTTTCTTACCAACGCGCTCACCCATAACTTTAGTTTTTGCTTTTTTACGCGCTTCAATTTTTGCGTAGTCTGGCGCCGCTAAAGCAGGTGCAGTAAATACCACACCCGAAAGTGACATAAGAAGCGCAAGAGCAGTTACTTTAGATAAATTTCTCATTACTCGCCTCCTTAGTTGCCTTGATTAAGTTTAAAGTCTAGTTGTACTTGAAGACCAAATTGTTTTTGTGGCTTACCATCAATAACTTTTGGACGGTATTTCCACTTAGATAACGCTCGCTTAGCTTCGCGGTCGAAGATACGTTTAGGATCTGCATCGATCACTTCGATATCTTCTACTCCACCTACTTCGTTGATAGTGAATGAAAGTTGAACCCAACCTTCTTTACCATCACGCGCTGCTTGCGTTGGGTATTTTGGTTCAATACGAACGATAGGTGTAGCATCACCATCACGTCCAAATGCACCAGGACCACTTAGGCCACCAGCTGTGCTTCCCACATCGATGCTTGGCATATTAAATGACAAACCACCAGTATTTGGGTTGCTGTTTTCCGGCTGAGGCGGCTGCGGTTTAGGCGGCTGCTTTGGCGGTGGCGGAGGCGGAGGCGGAACACGCTTCCTCTCCTGCACCTTAGATTCAGGCGGATTCGTCATAATTTCGACTACAATCTGTTCTTTTTGTTCAGTCGCACGATCAGCTCCACCGGAGATGAGGTACGCCATGAAGTAGAACAAGCCGAAAGTAACTGCCCCACCTGCAATCAGTGAAAACAGAAAACGAATCATTACTGATCTCCAGCTATTGAAATTTTAAGGTTATCACCCGTCGCTTTGATCTGGTCCATAACTTTAACTACTACGCCGTGTTTTGCTTCTTTATCAGCTTGCAAAATTACAACTTCAGTAGGTTGTTCTGCTAATAAACTTTCAAGTTTAGCTGATACACGCTCAACGTCTACTTGTTGTTTATCAATCCAGATTGCACCGTCAGCACGGATAGCAACAAAAATGTTTGCATTTTTTTGCTTCGTAGCTGCAGCTGCTTTAGGTTTATTGACTTCGATACCAGCCTCTTTAACGAACGATGTAGTTACGATAAAGAAAATAAGCATGATAAATACGATGTCAAGCATTGGCGTCATGTCAACCGCTGCTTCTTCTTCTTCACGAAAACGTTGTTTACGTGCCATATTTAATTCTCTCTCTAGTGATGAGGCATGCTATCTACAAGTTTAGCTTTCGCCATTCTCGCTCTTGCCTCAAGGCGTGAGCTAAAGAATACTCCAGATAGTGCCGCAACCATTCCAGCCATTGTTGGGATTGTTGCCATTGAAATACCTGATGCCATTAAACGTGCGTTACCAGTACCTTGAGTAGCCATGGTTTCGAAAACCGCGATCATACCCGTTACAGTACCTAGTAAGCCGATTAAAGGACAAACAGCTACTAATGTCTTAATCAACAACATACGCTGATCTAATTTTTCAGACGCTTCAGAAATCCATGCTTCACGGATTCTGTGTGCGTACCAAGACGTAGTGTCTTGGCGGGCATCCCACTGAGCTACGATATCCTTCGTCATACGAGGAAACTCAGCTAGTAGGAACCAATAGCGCTCAATCATTAAAACCCACATAAGAAAGAGTGCTATCGCGACCACGTATAAAACCTGGCCGCCTGTGCCAACAAAATCCCTGATAGATTCCCAGATCTCCATCAGGACTAGCATTAGGCTTTCTCCTTCTCCGCGTGAGCAGCGATAATACCAGCGCTTTGCTCATCAAGGACATGTAAAACCGACTTACTACGACCCGCAACAATTGAGTGAAGTAGGATAAGTGGTAGAGCTGCAATTAGACCTAGCGCAGTAGTAACAAGTGCTAGAGAGATGTTACCAGCCATGATCTTCGGATCACCTGTACCGAACAATGTGATTGTTTGGAACGTTAGGATCATACCGATAACCGTACCTAGTAGACCTAGTAATGGAGCGATTGCTGCCAAGATCTTGATGATGTTGATACCAGCTTCGATGCGAGGCGTTTCACGTAGAATTGCTTCGTCAAGTTTAAGCTCAAGGTTTTCAACGTCTTGATTCTTGTTGTCAGCGTAAACCTTAAGAATACGACCCAGTGGGTTGTTTGTATTCGGAGTAGAAAGGTTTTTAAGCTGGCTCTTAATCTTAGTGCTAGTAAGCGCAAGATCAATGAAACGAACGATGAAGATAAGTAGACCAACAACAAGTAATACTGTGATGATGTAACCTACTTCAGCACCTTGCTCGTAGTATTCCATTAACGATTTCTTCTGCGTGTTGATACGTAAGATCGCGCCGCGAGTCGGGTCGATGTATACGCCAGCATAGTTATCTGGAGAAGTTTTTTCTAAATCGCTGATACCAGCTAGGATGTAGCTATCAGGTTGCTTACCTAGAGGTTGGATCGCTTTAGTTTCCGGAGAGTAGATTAAGTAACCTTCGTCAGTAACTAAGTTGAAGTTACCAATACGCGTTACTTTCTTCATTGAAGATGAACCGTCAAGACCTGCAACTTCAGTTTCGAAAGTTGAAACTTTAGCTGATTCAGTCATTTCAGTTTGAAGAGAAATCCAAAGTTCTTCAAGTTCACGTACAGTTGGAAGCTCTTTCGCAGCAGCTAGTGAGCGAAGTACTTCAGCACGTCCTGGTTTTTCAGCAGAAACAAGTGATGCTTCGATTGAACCGATTGCATCAGCAGCTGCACGACGTACAACACCGAACATCTCACCTAACGTACCTTGAGCATTTAAAAGAGCTTGCTCTTTCTCAGCTAAAGTATTTTCGTTTTGTGCGTATTCTTTAGATAAACGGTCACCACGTGCTTTTTCAGCAGCTAGATCGCTTTTTGCTTTGTTAAGTAACGCTTGCTTGTCAGCACGAGCTGAAAGGAACTCTTGTTCACGTTGCTTGTTTAATTTACCTTCAGAAATACGTTCTTGCTTAACTTGCTCAAGAATTTTGTCTAAAGCATCAGTGTTTGCGTGTGCATTAAGCGCGGTACCTGCAGAAACAGATAGTACTGCTGCAACAGCAAAACCTTTAAATAGTTTCTTCATTATTGATTACTCCGCGCCAAAGATTGGTAGTTTAACAAGTTCTAATGTCGCTTGTTTACGCGCCATACGGATAACTTCTTTAACAGGTTTTAGGTATTCTTCACCTAATTCTTTCCACTGTTTAGTGTTGTTATCCCACACCCACGCGTGCTTAAGGTCAAAAGACTGTGCTACGTAAGTGATACGACCTAAACGACCGAAGTCTACGTTGATGTTTTTGCCATCAACTTCAAGCGTACCTTGTGAAGCTGTAACAGCTGAGCTGTATGCAGTTTCAACAGTGTAAGCTTCAAGAACTTGGCGGAATTTTTCAGATGTAGTAACTGAAGCTGATGCCATGATGTCACGTAGTCTTTCAACACGTGCTAGGCGGTTTTCAAGATTGAACGGAACGTCCGCTTTGATGAATTGCTCAAGCGTATCGATCATGCGATACATCAAAGGCACAACGTTTTGTTTCGTGTTATCGATTGTTGCGATTTGACGGTCAAACGATTCGATAGACGCGTTTTGGTCAGCGACCAAACGTGCTACGTGATCATTATACACCTTCATTAGCTCAGTTTCGTCAACAACGCTACGGTACTCAGCGATTAGCTCCTGAGTTTGACCATATACATTGTCAATTTTAGTTTGAGACTTAACAGCAGCCTTTTGAATTTGTTGACCTGCATCTTGCACATCTTTCAAAGGATCTGCAATCACATTGCTGCTTGCAAATGCAAAAGCGCCAACCAACGCTGATGCTACAAGACTCTTTCTGATTTTAACAGACATAGTTCCCAACCAATTAAGTAATGTTACTTTTATAATTTAATTACCTTCCGAAGAAGACAACCCTGATATCTTTTAATAGATATCAACCCTCCAATAATGCTAAATGCATCAGAGTCTGTCAACTTGATGTTCGGCTTTCGTCCGAAAAATTTGGTAACTCGTCGTTGATAGGAAAATAGCTCGAACAATCAATTAACAAAAATATAACAGACCCATCAAGGGGAAGGTTCTAAAGCCCTTTACTAGCAAACACCACGTTCATGCTGGGTTCAACCTTAAACATAAATGTAACATTTAATAAAACCAGAAAAGGCATAAGAAAATTTAAAAAAAAATTCTATTTAGTGATCTAAAAAATCTAATTTGCAGAATTTTTATGCACTCATCAGTAGGTAATGTTTAGTAAATGCACAATTGCCTTACTAAACACAAGGATGAGCGAGAATTTATCTCTCACCGCTAAGGGTGAGAGTCTCAAAATATGGCGCGGTCTTTAACAAGCTTTGCTAAAGAGATAATTGAATCAACCTCAAGCTTTTCAAAGATTTTTGTCTTGTACGTACTTACTGTTTTGTTACTAATAAACAGCTTTTCACCGATATCTTTGTTTGAGAGGCCCTGTAGTAAGTAATTCATCACTGCAAGCTCTCGCTCTGTCAGTAATTCATCAATATCTTTTTCAGATGCTATTAAATGCTCTTGAGGAAAGAAGGTATAACCCCTTAAAATCATCTCTACTGCAGATGAAATATCCTCTAAGCTTTCAGCCTTGTTAACAAAACCTTGCGCGCCTAATTTAGCCGCTGTTCGAATAATGTGTTTATCTTGCTTTGCTGATAAAAATAGCACTTTACCAGAGAAGCCACTGCTAACTGCGCGTTTGTATAAACTAAAGCCATCTGAATCTTCTAATTCGATATCTAAAATAGCTAGCGCGACATTATTACTTTTTAAAAACTGTAATGCTTCCTTTTGACTCGCAACAGCTTTTACTTCATTAACCAGAGTTGACTTTGATAGTACCATCTTGATTGCTGTTGCAACCATTGGGTGGTCGTCTACCAAAAGTATATTGTTTCCTATGCTCATCGATTAGCGAACCTTCATTATATTTCATCAAACAAGTATAAGTTACTCAGAATTTATTCCACTTGTGAATACTTTAAGTTTAGCGGGTAATTTTGAGATTGTTGAAAATATCTCAAACATTATAAAAAAGAGGTAACTTAACCTGTTGATCAAAACTACTAGCCAATACAACAGTCAATGTTGCATTGAGTAAATCCCGTCTATGAAGCATATAATACTTTAGTTATGGAGAGTAGCTTTTAGAGGATTGTTATCGAACTTTTAGCTTAATGTCTGACTAAAAAAACCCGACACAATGCCTTTGGGGGATTAATAATTCGGTACAGACTACCAAGTATGAGGTACAAAGGGATTATTTATATAGAAGAAGTAATAAATGGTTTAGGAGAAAGCGTAGTATGAATGAGGTAGAAAAAATTGATAAGAGGTATAAATGAATTTTGGTGAAACAGAAACTGTTTCACCAAAATACTTAGTTTCGCATAACGAATTATGCTACTTCTACGTTCTCAGCTTCAGGGCCTTTTTGACCTTGTTTGATGCCGAAAGATACTTGTTGGCCTTCGCTTAAAGTGCGGAAGCCTGTACCTGTGATAGCACTGAAGTGTACAAATACGTCAGGACCATTTTCTTGTTCAATAAAACCGAAGCCTTTTGCTTCGTTGAAGAACTTAACTTTACCAGTAACCGTGTTTGACATACCAAATTTTCCTGTAAGTCAATTATTAAAATTCAGCCATAATGGCTCTATCCTCCCTGAGTGAATGCCCAAAAACTAGGGGGTAAAGTACAGGAAGAACCAATAACCAACCGGTAACCGAACAAGCCGCACATTATCCGTAAATTCTATACGCAAAAACTCAAAGCAATTTAAGACTAACACATTAAATAGCTTTTAGCTCTATTAATCGAAAATTATTTTGAGGTCAACGGCTAAACTTTTAAATATGACAGGCATATTTCTAAACAATTAAAAAATAATAAAAAAGCCCAACGTAATGTTGGGCTTCTGAATAATATTAGCTAACAGTAAGCTCGCTTACTTAACTTGCCAATCCATGTTAGCTTCAGCTTTGATCGGCACTACCTCAGAGTCTCCTAGTTTGTAACTTGCAGGAACAGTCCAGCTTTCTCTTACCAGTGTGATCGTGTCTTTATTACGCTCTAAACCGTAGAAGTCAGGGCCAAAATGGCTCGCAAAACCTTCCAGCTTATCTAATGCTCCCGCCTCTTCAAATGCTTCAGCATATAATTCAATCGCTGCATGTGCTGTGTAAGCACCTGCACAGCCACACGCTGCTTCTTTTTTATCTTTATAATGAGGCGCAGAATCTGTGCCTAAGAAAAACTTTTTGCTACCGCTTGTCGCTGCAGCAATCAATGCTTGCTGATGAATATTACGTTTTAAAATTGGTAAACAATAATAATGTGGACGAATACCGCCCGCTAGCATGTGGTTACGGTTATAAAGTAAGTGGTGAGCTGTGATTGTCGCCGCTACATTATCAGGTGCGTTATTAACAAACTCTACGGCATCTTTAGTCGTAATATGCTCAAGTACTATTTTAAGTTTAGGGAAGTCAGTTACTACATCGGCTAAAATTGTATCGAGGAAAACTTTTTCACGGTCAAAGATATCAATTGATGAATCTGTCACTTCACCATGCACTAGCAGCAACATCCCTACTTCTTGCATTGCCTCAAGTACTGGGTAAATATTTTTGATTGATGTGACACCTGAGTCTGAATTAGTTGTTGCACCCGCAGGGTATAATTTTGCCGCAACAATTTTACCCGTTGCTTTTGCTTTTTTGATTTCTTCTGGTGAGGTTTTGTCCGTTAAATAAAGCACCATCAAAGGCTCAAAATCACCCTGAGGACCTGCGGCTTTAATTCGCTCATAATATGATAAAGCACTGTCAGTGCATGTGGCCGGTGGAACAAGGTTTGGCATAATAATCGCACGCCCCATATAGCGGCTTGCATCACGTACAGTATCGGTTAGCTGATCACCGTCACGTAAATGAATATGCCAATCGTCTGGGCGGGTAATTGTTAGTGTTTCAATCTTATTTATATCTGACATTGCTGGTTTCCACGGCTAAAGTTAGAGGGATAGCGCAAACTTTATACAAATAACGAAGTTATTTTTTGAAGTTTGTGTTCAGATGCCTAGTTTACACCAGTTGCTGTTTTTTTTGAAAATAACTTTGTAGATAGTTTGATAGTAGGTTAACGTAATAAGTTAATAAAACATTTGGGTTACTTTTCTTTCTATGTCTAAGAATTTAGATACAGCGTTTGCACTTGAGGTCAAAACTGACCAGCTCCATATTATTAATCAATTCTCTTCATCGCTAATGCAATTAGATACTGTTGAAGAATTATTAGAGTATGTGACTTCGCAAGTAGTAAGCAGGCTTGGATTTATAGAATGTGTCATATTTTTAGTCGATGATGAGTCTCGTACATTAAGAGAAGTTGCGTCTATGGGAACCACTCTCGCAGACGATACATACCATATTGTGCGCACCGAAATTAGTTTTGAGCAAGGTATTACTGGGTATGTCGCTTCAACCGGTAAACCTTTAATGATTGGTGATGTAACAAAAGACGAACGCTATATTGCCGATGCCCGCCCTGCACTTTCTGAACTCTGTGTTCCTCTAGTATATAAAGAAAAGGTATTAGGTGTTATTGATTGCGAGCACCCGCAAAAAAAATATTTTAATGACGCCCATTTAGAAATTTTATCTACAGTCGCGCATTTACTCAGTGCAAAGTTAAATCAAGTCAGAACTGTAGAAAACCTTCAGCAAACAGTAAAACAATTGAACGATGCTCAAAAGTTGGAAAATTGCATGTTGCAAATCGCCAACCTTACTTATCAGTCAAGTGAACTCGATAGCTTTTTTGAGTCTTTACATAGCATTATCACCTCGTTACTCAGAGCAGATAACTTTTTCATTGGGCTATATGATAAACAAAGTGATGTTTTAGATTTAGTTTATATTATCGAAGAAGGTGTCCGTTCTAATGCACATACTAAAATTTCTAAAGAACTCTTAAAAGATACGGCCTCTTACTACCTTTTAAAAATCGATAAATCACTGTTGTTTAATAAAGAGGCGTTTCAACAACATATTGATGCGGGTCATTTTAAAATGGTTGGTCGACAAGCAGAGTCTTGGCTTGGTGTGCCATTTAAAGTAAATGATCGAATAAGTGGAGTCATTGCAGTTCAAAGTTACAGTAAACACTACCACTATAATGAACATGACCGTGCTTTACTTACTTATGTCAGCCGCCAAATCAGTATGGCAATCGACAGGCAGTTATCACGTCAGGAGCTAGAACATCGTGCATTACATGACGAACTTACCGGACTGGCAAATAGATCACTCCTCATCGAACGAATAAAACATGGTATTTTGCGCTTAGCACGCGCAAATAAAGGCACACACCATGCTCTACTCTATTTAGATTTTGATCGTTTTAAGAGCATCAATGACTCACTCGGCCATGAAGTGGGAGATCATTTTTTAGTAAAAATCTGCGAGCTCATACAAGGTACGATCCGAAATACAGATACATTTGCTAGATTAGGTGGAGATGAATTTGCCATTTTCATGGAAAACATTACCGATAAACAACAAGTTCAAGATGCTCTTGAGCGTATTAAGGCAGCTTTAGCAAAACCACTGAATATTGATGGCCATTTATTACAGGCATCAACCAGTATTGGCGTAGCATTCTGTGAAAGCACTAATGATAAGGCTTATAAACTTTTGCAACATGCCGATGCAGCTATGTATGAAGCCAAGTCGTCAGGCCGTGGGCAAGTTAAGTTATTTAACAATACCATGCGCAAAAAGTTAAAAAATCATGCCGACATTGAAAATGACTTACAACATGGCATTGAGCACAATGAGTTTGAGCTTTATTACCAACCCATATTCACAATTCAAGATACACAGGTTGTTGGTTTTGAGGCACTTGTTCGCTGGCATCATCCAACCAAAGGTTTTGTCTCTCCTGCCGACTTTATTCCTGTTGCAGAAGATACTGGTCAAATAATCAATCTAGATTTACATCTTCTAGATTTAGCTGCGCAACAAATAGCCAATTGGACAAAACAAGGCCTATCATTTGGTAGAGTCACTGTTAATGTTTCCTCACGACACTTTGCAAGTTTAGACTTTGTTTCGCAAATACACGCATTATACGCAAAGCATCAATTACCTTTAGGCTCGCTTTGCATTGAGATCACAGAATCTGGCTTGATTGGAAATTTAGAGCTTGCGACTAAAATTATTGAGGGATTATCGCCACTAGAAGTTAAATTATGTCTAGATGACTTTGGCACTGGTTATTCTGCACTTGGGTATTTGCATCAACTACCAATCCACATTTTAAAAATAGATAAAAGCTTCATTGATCACTTAAGTAAAGGACAAAACCCATTAGTAGATGCGATTTTATCCTTAGCACAATCTCTGCAATTAGATGTTGTAGCCGAGGGTATTGAAACGAATGAGCAACTTGCTATTTTAAAACAAACTCAGTGTAAGTTTGGCCAAGGTTTTCTCAAGGCCCGTCCTATGCCGATCAGTGAAGCAGAAAACATTATACGTAATGGTCTTCACTAAGAGTATGAAAATGAAAGCCTTACACTAGCAAGGCTTTCATTGATATCTACTATACTACAATTCCCCAGGCGCAAAGTTATCTACTGCTATTGCCTGCTTGCGAAGCGAGTTCGCCTCATTCATTCGTGTAGCTACGGTTTCGTTTATGAGGTTTTTATCTGCAGCAGCAGCTATCGCATCTTCCAATTCTAAGTGACGACCAATCGTGCCTTCTTTTTGCCATTTGCGTAATTGTTTAAAATCTTCATGGGTATCAATCATCGCGATAAACGCATTTTCCATTACCCCGGTACCTGCATTTTCATCAACATAACAAAGGTGCGTGAGTCTGTCTCTGAAGACGCCTGGTTTACTCATATGCTCACAAATAGTCTGAGCAATATCATCACTAGGACGGTGATAATGATTTCCCACAGGGAACACAATGCGTTTTAATAAGAAATTGACCACAGGGTTAGAGAAGTTCTTAAAGAAACCATCGAATGCTTGGCCAATACAAAATAGCGAATGCTCAACCGCGTATTTTACAAAAGGTAAATCTGCTTGTTGACGCCCTTCGTCTTCATAGCGCTTCAAAACACATGATGCAAGATACAAATGGCTAAGCACGTCGCCTAGACGCGCCGAGATCATCTCTTTACGTTTTAACTCGCCCCCTAACACTAGCATGGCGACATCTGTACAAAACGCTAAGCCACGACTCATACGGCTTAATTGTTTGTAATACACCGAGGTTGCCCCACACACCGGCGCTTTTGCAAAATAACTGCGAGTTAAAGCATGAACAAATGCCATTCCTGCATTGCTTGCAGCAAATAGAATGTGCTGAAGCAGTAACGAGTCAAATTCTTTCAATGCAACATCATGATCTTCCATTGCGGCTGCTTCCATTTCTTTTAAAACAAACGGATGACAGCGAGTCGCACCTTGACCAAATATCATCAAGTTACGAGTTAAAATGTTTGCACCTTCAACGGTAATTGACACGGGGATCCCCATATAACCATGGGCTAAATAGTTATTAGGGCCCACTTGAATGCCCTTGCCTGAATGAATATCCATGGCATCATTCATCACTGTACGCCCCATTTCAGTCATATGATATTTAGCTATAGCAGTAACAACCGAAGGGCTCAGTTTTAAATCAATCGCTCCAGCAGTCATTAACCTTGCTGACTCTAGCATGTAGGTCAAGCCACCAATACGTGCGAGTGCCTCTTGCACACCTTCAAATTGACCAATCGAAACACCAAACTGCTGACGCACTGTTGCATAAGCCGATGTCATTCTTGACGCTAAATGACCTGTTGCGGTGCTAAGTGCCGGTAACGAAATACCACGGCCTGCACTTAAACATTCAACTAGCATACGCCAACCTCTACCAGCCCCCTTTTCACCACCAATAATCCAATCAAGTGGTATAAATACATCTTTACCGTAGGTGGTACCATTCATAAATGCCATGTTCAGCGGATAATGACGCTCGCCAGTTTGCACACCTTCATGGTCTGTAGGGATGAGCGCACAAGTAATACCGAGCTCTTTTTTATCACCTAATAAGCCATCGGGGTCGTACATTTTAAATGCAAGACCAAGTACTGTAGCAATGGGTGCAAGGGTGATATAGCGTTTTGACCAGTTAAGTTTTAAACCAATAACTTCTTCACCGTTATGCATGCCCTTACAAACCACACCAGTATCAGGAATACTGCCCGCATCCGATCCGGCCTCAGGGCCTGTTAAAGCAAAACAAGGCACATCATCACCTTTAGCTAAGCTTGGTAACCAACGCTCTTGTTGCTCTTTAGTACCGTAATGTAAAAGCAGCTCACCGGGGCCTAAACTATTTGGCACCATTACCGTAACTGCTGCAGTTAAACTTTTGGTGGCAATTTTCGCTACAATCGTTGAGTTAGCGATTGCTGAAAACTCTTTCCCTCCAAACTCTTCTGGAATAATTAGAGCAAAAAAGCCTTCTTTTTTTAAGTAATCCCAGACTTCTTTTGGTATGTCTTTATCTTTTTGCACGATTTGATAATCATCAAGCATGGCTAGCAAGGTTTCGACTTGCTCGCTCATAAATGCGCGCTCTTTGTCACTTAATTCAGGCTTGGGAAAACCGTGTAATTTTTGCCAATCGGGGTTACCGCTAAATAACTCACCATCCCACCACACATCGCCCGCTTCCATCGCTTCGCGTTCTGTTTGAGATAAAGGTGGCAACACTTTTTTAAACATACTAAACGTGGGCCGCGTAACAAGATTAATGCGAATGTCTTTCACTGCAAAAATCACAATTACAGCAACCAATAGCAAAATAATTACGGTCGTCATTGTGCAATCCTTTTATTTAAGTCAGTTTTCTCAAGTATGACTGATCGTGCCATAAATACAACGTAAGCAGCGGTAACTTCAGTTGTTTTAGTACGCACTGTTTGTGGTTTAGTAAGACACTGCTATTATGCTAAAGCAATAAAAAACAACAAACTTCTAGGGAATAAAAATGAAGACTCCATATAAGCTGAGCATCAGCGCATTAATGGTCGCAAGTGCATTAGCGCTTACTGGCTGTAATGACGACGCTACGAGCACTAAAACAACAACTGCTGAAGTCAAATCAAGCCAAGTAACAGCACAAGATGCTGATAAATTTATCGCCGATACTGAAAAAGAATTAAGCGCACTATATTTAGAATCAAGTCGCGCTGAATGGATTTATGCCAACTTCATCACTCACGATACTGCTGAATTATCTGCTGAAGTAAATCGCAAAATGACCGAAGCCGTAGTCCGCCTAGCAAATGAAGCTGCAAAATTCGATAGTTTAGAGCTTGATTATGATGCACGTCGTAAACTAGATAAACTTAAACTAGCGCTCACTTTACCTGCACCACAAGATGCTGAAAAAACAGCAAAGCTCTCACAATTAGTGGCTGAGTTAGGCGGCATTTATGGCAAAGGTAAATACTGTAAAGAAGATGGTAGCTGTTTAAGCCTTGGCGAAATGACAGCTAAAATGGCAACGAGTCGTGATTACAATGAATTGCTTGATTTATGGCAAGGTTGGCGTCAAGTTTCAAAACCTATGCGCCCGCTTTATGAGCAACAAGTTGCACTGACCAATGAAGGTGCAAAAGAGCTAGGCTATGCAGATACAGGCGCTATGTGGCGTAGTAAATACGATATGCCAGCCGATGATTTTGCAAAAGAACTTGACCGTATTTGGGGCCAAGTTAAACCGCTTTATGATTCATTACATTGTCATGTTCGTGCCAAGTTAGGTGAAAAATATGGCGAAGATAAAGTACCTCAAGACCAACCTATCCCAGCACACCTGCTAGGTAATATGTGGGCACAAACTTGGGGTAACATTTACGATGTTGTTGCACCAGAGAATGCGGATCCTGGTTATGACGTTACAGAACTATTAGCTGAACACGATTACGACGAACTTAAAATGGTACGTGGTGCCGAGAAGTTCTTTACATCAATGGGTTTTGCACCATTGCCAGATACCTTCTATGAGCGCTCATTATTCACTAAACCACAAGATCGTGACGTACAGTGTCATGCATCCGCATGGAACATAGATAGCAAAGACGACCTACGTATTAAAATGTGTATTCAACGTACAGGTGAAGAGTTCTCTGTTATTCACCATGAGTTAGGTCATAATTTCTACCAACGCGCGTACAACACGCAACCTATTTATTATCAAGAAAGTGCGAACGATGGTTTCCACGAAGCGATTGGTGACACCATTGCTCTTTCTGTGACACCAGGTTATTTAAAAGAAATTGGTTTATTAGACGAAGTGCCTGATGAATCTAAAGATATCGGCCTGTTAATGAAAATGGCATTAGACAAAGTAGCATTTATTCCGTTTGGTTTATTAGTAGACCAATGGCGCTGGAAAGTTTTCTCAGGTGAAGTAACGCCAGAGAACTACAACAAAGCGTGGTGGGAGTTACGCGAAAAATATCAAGGTGTACAAGCGCCTATCGCACGTAGCGAAGCAGACTTCGATCCAGGTGCTAAGTATCACGTACCGGGTAACACGCCTTACACACGTTATTTCTTAGCGCACATTTTACAATTCGACTTCCACAGAAGTTTATGTGAAATTGCCGGTAATAAAGAAGCGATTCACCGCTGTTCAGTTTACAACTCTGCTGAGGCGGGTGAAAAACTAAATGCAATGTTAGAAATGGGCTCAAGCCGCCCATGGCAAGAAGCCCTTGCCACTATCACTGGTAAAGAAGAAATGGATGCAACAGCAATCTTAGATTACTTTGCACCGTTACAAAAATACCTTGATGAGCAAAATAAAGGCCGCCAGTGCGGTTGGTAATGATAAAAACGCAAAAGCCCGCATAATGCGGGCTTTTTTATGTCATCAAATTAATGATTAAAACTGTAAGCTTACGTTTGCGAAGTATGCATCGTAATCTGAGTCATCCCAGTTGTTTGCATAACCTGCTTTTAAGCCAACGTTTTTGTTAAAGAAGTGCTGTGCACCAAAGCTGTAGTCATCTTCTTTGTTAAACGTTACAAATACTGATGTTGCTTTAGAGAAGTAGTAGTTAGAACCTAGTTCCCAAGAGCTACCGCTATCATCTGTATCAGCAATAGTACCTTCAATTGTTAAGTAGTTACCTTGTTGAAGATCCATGAAGTATTTTGCATTTACAGCACGGTAATCAAACTCATCGTCAGCTGTGAATGTGAAACCTAAGTAATCAGTGCTGTTAAGCTGGTGATTATATTTAAGGTCAAACATTACTGTGTTATCACCGTCTTCTACGTCGATAAATGTCGCTTTAAGAAGAAGGTTAGGATTAAAGAAGTAACCTGCAGACACATTGAATAAATCAGTGTCTGAACCGTAATCGTAGTTGCTGTAACCCGCACCGATTACAAAATCTTGTACGAAGTACTCACCGCCGATGTTAGTTACATCACCAAAGTCGTCATCAGAGTAAGAACCAAATACATTGGTTGTTTTGTTAATGTATTCAAACTGGTCGTATGGACCCATCGTTTTCTTTGGCGCGAAGTAATATGTTGAATCAACACTTACTGTGTCGTTGCCATCGGTGTCCATGTACCCTAAATGGCTGATTGATTGGTAACTATCCGCAGCAGTCGCGGCAGTTGACAGAAGCATACTCGAAATAATAACTGCTAACTTTTTCATAAACAGATTTCCCTATTAACATTGTTTCATTGCTGTTGAAAACTAGCCTGATGGCTAAGTTGGGCACATGCTAACGTGAGAAAACTGAACGGAAACTTAACTAAGCGTTTGTTTTTACTTGATTAATTGTAATAAAGTGTCGGTAAATGTAAAGAAAAAGTTGGCCGAATAATTCTATTCAAAGCCAACTTATAAATTAAAGTCTATAATTTCAGTACCTTATAAAGAGAATTCACTAATAATTCTGTAAACCTCATTAATGTTATCTCCTGCTTTAAAGTCTTTACTGATTGGCGTTGGATCTGAACCAACCCAAATTTTTAGTTCAGCATCTAAGTCAAAATGCCCGGCACTTTCTTTACTAAACTTAGTAATTTTTGAGTAAGCAATGCTCAACATTTCAACTTTAGAACCAGTAACACCTTGTTTATCAATAATAATTAATCTCTTATTGGTAAAGATAAACATATCACGAATGACTTTATAGGCTTTTTGAACTGTTTCACCATCAATCAGAGTATTAGCAAGCAGCTCTTCTAAATCATCATTATCGACTTCACTTGCGTTACCCATTAATCCACTTAATAGACCCATAACTAGCTCTCCTTATGAAAAATTTGGTTTTCGAGTGTGTGACCATTCACCAGTTGACGATACTGCCAACCTTGTTGATAACAAAAGTGTAGAAGATTGATATCAAAAGGCTCAGCTGTTTTCTCAAACTCGATCACATATTCTTTTGCTTGGCTCATATAAACATGATGTACATGGGCAAGGCCTGCAAGCTTTGCTTCTACATCATCATATTGTTGATTCAACTGTAGCGTAATAAAGTGTTTGTTATCTTGGGTGCTAGAACGGGCTTGATGCTCACTTAATACCCCTTTATCTAGGTGTAAAACTTGTGAGCATAAACGCTCAAGCTCTGTTAAGTCATGGGAGCTTAAAATAAATGTTGCCTCGTTACTTAAAGAGCTTACCAATTCTCGAACCTCACGGGCATGGATTGGGTCAAGACCCGCTGTTGCTTCATCAAGCATCACTATTTCAGGTGAACCAATTAAAGCTTGTGCAATAGTCACTCGCTTACGCATACCATGAGAAAGGTCATCCGGTCGCTGCTTAGCCACTTCTGACAAACCAACTAGCTCTAAAACCCGAGCCGTTTCTTTTTTACGAACCGCGCCACTGAGCCCCTGTAATTGACCATAAAAGTTAAGTTGATGCGCAATACTAAAACGGGGATCAAGCTGGGCATCTTGTGGTAAAGCAGTTAATTTACCAAATAACGCCGCACTACCTGGGTTATGCCCCATTACCGATAGCTTTCCTGAACTTGGTAAAATATAGCCACATAACAAGCTGAATAAGGTTGTTTTACCCGCACCATTTGGACCAACCAGCGCCACTGGTGCCCCTTTATTTATTTCAAAGCTGACGTTATCGAGCGCTCGTTTAGCCCCATAGTTTTTTGACAAGCCTTGTGCTTGAATTAAAACGGTCATAATGAGCTCCTCGCAAAAATTCGTTCACCAGCAGTTAATAACACTGCCGTTTGTAGAAGTGGTAAACCAAGAGCAAGTGTGATGCCGGCACGTTGACCAGCCATTAAATCAAGTTGATAGCCCGGAAATATGTAATTTAAAACCTCAAATGCAGGCCATTGCCATGTTAGTAAGCCAATCACAATATTACCGCCAGCAAAGAACAAAATGGCCAACACAAATGCAAGACGCGATGAACGCGCAAAGGTATTCAAAAAGCTCATCAAAGCAATAAATGGCATAACCGCAACAAGCAAATAAAATAACAACATAAAGCTTCGTGTTAAGCCAGAAAGCAGCAAACTGGGCTCACGATAGCCAAGCATTGCAACGGTTGCCATCAAGGTAACAAATAACAGTGCCGCTAAAATGAGTAGCTGCCCTAAAAAGCGACCTATGATAATTTCTGAGCGAGTGGCTCTAAGTGATAAAAAGCGTAACGTACCCCGTTGTCTGTCGCCCACAGTTTGGTCGCTGCATAAAAACAAACAAAAGCTTGGGAAACTAAATAAAGCAATCAGCCAATAAACAGCTAGTTCAGATTCAGGCCAATCAAGTAATTTACTGATGCCAATGGCGCCAAAGGCTTGCCTTGCAAAGTCAGCAAAATCAGGTGAGCTAATCAAGGTCACAGATTGGGCAATGGGATAGCGTAAAATAAGTAGCCAACAAATGGCAAAAGCGGCAACCGCCAGCAAACCACGTTTGGTCAAAAATAGTCGTACCAGCTCAAATTGGGCAATTTGTGCAAGACGTTTAGGATGTAACTGCGTCACTCATAATCCTTAATGAATTTTATTATTAGAATTACACTAAGTTGAAACAGCTTGAATTACCAGAAAAAAAAGACCCGACAAGCGGGTCTTATGTAACAAAGTATAAACCTTTTACCTAAAGGTGGCTTTCGTACACAGCCAGTGCTTGATCAAGGTCGGCTAGTAAATCAGCCACATCTTCAAGACCAATGTGTAGCCTAATTACCGGGCCTTGCGACCAACCTGTTTCAGAGCGAAGCCCTTTCATACTCAGGTTTGCCGTGACTAAGCTCTCATAACCGCCCCAAGAAAAGCCCATTTTAAAATGGTGCAGGCTATCTAAAAACGCATCAATCGCGTGTTGATTACCTTGCTTCATTACAAATGAAAATAAGCCATTACTGCCATCAAAGTCTCGTTTAAAGAACTCATGACCCGGACACGTTGCAAAGGCCGGATGGCGAATATGATCAACCAATGGGTGTGTTTCAAGCCATTTAGCCACTTCAATGGCTGCTTGTTCATGCTGTTTTAAACGCACAGCCATAGTACGTAGACCACGTAGCGCTAAATAGGCATCATCCGCAGAAGTACATTGACCAAGTAGGTATGAATTTTCTCGAAGGGTTGGCCAATACTTTTTATTGGCGACCGCCACACCCATCATCACATCTGAATGACCAACAATGTATTTTGTAGCAGCTTGAATACTAATATCAACACCATGCTCAAGCGGTCTAAAATGCAGGCCATTACCCCAGGTGTTATCTAACATAGTCATAACACCGCGCTCATTTGCCTTAGCAACCATCGCAGGCACATCTTGCACTTCCATGGTGATTGAGCCCGGTGATTCTAAAAACAATACGCGCGTGTTCTCTTTAATAAGCTCACTAATACCCGCGCCAATTCCCGGCGGGTAATAGGTTGTTTCAATCCCTAATCCAGCCAGTATTTTGTCACAAAAATCTCGGGTAGGTTCGTAGGCAGCATCCACCATTAAAATATGATCGCCCGTTTTCACAAACGATAACAGCGCATTGCTTATTGCAGCCGCACCTGATGGGTAAAGCGCACAGCCTTCACCGCCTTCTAGTTCTGCAATTGCTTCTTGCAAAGCAAAATGTGTCGTCGTACCACGACGGCCATAGAATAACGTTTTGTCGCCACGCTTCTTCGCCGCAGCTTTTAAATCAGCCACTGAATCGAATACCACAGTTGATGCACGTTGTACCACAGGGTTCACAACCCCTTGTGTGTACGCTTTTTTACGCCCTGCAGAGACGATTTGGGTATTTTTATTTGTCTTTGTCATAATTTATCCAAGCTGTACTTTACAGGTTGCGCCAGTGCTCAACCAAAAATCGAGAAATAGAATCTTGTCGGGTTAGTTTAAGATGACTACCCTGTTCATGCCATTGGCCGAATTCATTAAGTTCAGCGCGGCTAAACCATCTTGCGTCATCTAACTCGTCTTTATCTACCTGAATATCTTCTGAAACCGCTGTGGCCATAAAGCCAAACATAATTGATGACGGAAAAGGCCAAGGCTGTGAAGCGATATATTGAATATCTGTCACCGCAACACCAGCTTCTTCCATAACTTCGCGAGCCACAGCTTGCTCTAGTGTTTCACCTGGGTCAACAAAGCCCGCAAGTGTTGAAAAAACGCCTTCTGGCCAGCTTGCTTGACGGCCTAGCAAGCAGCGCTCAACTCCGTCTGAAAAGGTTTTAGTCACGATCATAATCACGGCAGGATCGGTACGCGGAAAAGTTTGATGCTGGCAAGTTTGGTTTTCACATAAACGCGAATGCCCTGCTTCAACCATATTATTTTCATGACCACAACGCCCACAAAAACGGTGTGTTGCGTGCCAAAAACACAAGCCCCTTGCCAGTGCCGCAATAGACCCTTGTTTAAGCTCAACTTGTGGGCCTAACTTGCGAATATCAATAAACTCAGCGCCATTGAGCATAGGCTCAATGAGTGAGTCTGGTTCATGGCTGACATCTAAAGCAAAGTGAGCCACATTGTCGTCGTCTAACCCCAATAAAATGCCTTTTGATAAATCGAGGTGATCGACTTGAGATAAGCGTAAATAACACACTTCAGGACTGTCTTTAACAAATAAACTTTGATTGTTATTGACCAATAACCAGCGACTCTGAGAATTCATTTGAGCCTTTAACCACTTAGGATCTTTACGGCGATTTGATGCACGATCCAATGGCATTTGAGAGTAATTCAGCATGGCGTTCCTTGAAAATAGTTTACTCGCTAAAACTACCATAAGCTGATGATAAACCCAATTTATTACACGTATAAAAAAAGCCCAAACAGGGCTTTTTTATTCTCTCTCACAATTTTACAAGGTCGCGAGGTGCGCTTGTAGTTTTTGGTTCTCAGCTTCAATATGCTGATAGAACTCTAAATCTTCTAATTTACTTGCGGCTGCTTTATCAATAATGATCACAGCATCTTTATGAAGTTGCAGAGCCGAAGCTGGGCATTTGGCCATTAACGGGCCTTCTACCATGGCGTGAACGGCATCAGCTTTACTTGCACCGGTTGCTAAAAGCACTACTTTTTTGGCTTCTAAAATAGTACCAATACCCATAGTGATTGATAAATGCGGTTGATATTCGCCTTCTGCAAAAAATCGCGCATTGTCTTCAATCGTCTCTTTCGTCAGTGTTTTAACACGGGTGCGTGATGTCAAACCTGAAGAAGGTTCGTTAAAGCCAATATGACCATTACGGCCAATACCAAGTAGCTGTATATCAACACCACCAGCTGCTGTGATTTTTTGTTCATATTTAGTGCAAGCAACAAGCGGATTTACTGCATCACCCGGCGGTACATGGGTGTTCTGTTTGTCGATATCTACATGGTTAAATAGCTGTTCATTCATAAAGTAGCGGTAACTTTGTGGATGTTCGCCAGTTAAACCTAAATACTCATCTAAATTAAATGTTGTCGCTTGGCTAAACGAAATCTCGCCAGCTTTATTTTTAGCAATCAGCTCTTGATATAAAGCAACCGGCGTTGAACCAGTTGCAAGGCCTAGTACTGATGCAGGTTTTTTTAATAGTTGTTTAGCAAAGATGTTAGCACCATACGCTGCAACTTGGGCTGCATCATCAAGAATTACTATTTGCATATCGATTAGCTCTAATTATTTAAATTGAAAAAAATGGCTCTAAAACCCAACCCCACGTGCAATCGAGTTGGGTTTTAGACTAACCACTGCCAGGATACATTACAGTAGTTAAAACCATTATGACAACGCTGTCATTATCACTTTTAGTCTTATCTTTGTAAAGTAAAAGTGAATAAAAAATTACTCTTTTTGTTAGTGTTTAATAATTATCAAACACTAACAAAGATCTTACGACGATACATCCAATGCAACACCAGCATTTGTACTGCTAATAACGCAATCACCGCCATCAGAGGTTGCCATGCCTCTGGCACAGCTCGAACCACCCCACCAAATACGCTTTGGCTTACATAACCCCAATTCACTAGACTTGACGCTAAATAAATAATAATTGAGTTCGCACCTATGATCACAAAAGGATACGCAGCGCGTTGCCCCGGCAGAATATCAACCAGTGCATAAAATATGGCGAGCAATATGGCACTCCAGCCAACGGTTACAAGCACAAATGAACTGGTCCAAAGTTCTTTATTGACTGGGAACTGTAAATCCCATAACCAACCTAAACATACACTTACCGCCCCTGCGGCGAACAGTAATGCGGTCATTTTCCACTCGCCAATTTGCTGAGCACGAGCAACTAATTGCCCTGCAAACACGCCCATCAAAGCATTAACAATCGCTGGTATATTCGACAATACACCTTCAGGGTCCACCACACGGTTTTGATAACTAATACCCGGTAGTAAGTGCGCATCAAACCATGCATTCCAACTGCCTGCAGCCGAAAGGTCGCCAGCACTGCCACCCGGCACTGGCACAAAACAAAGCAGTAACCAATAAGCCACTAAAATAGCGCCTGCAGTAATAATTTGTGTTCGCAAACTAGTGTGCCAAACCAACATTGCACAGAAAAACCATGCAATAGCGATACGTCCAAGCACACTGACATAACGAATTTCATCCATCGCCATTGGCATCCCTGTGCCCCAGCCATGGTTATACAAAATACCTAATAAGCACAATAGCAAAAGACGCTTACCCGCCTTGCGGTAATACACTTTGCGTTCATCAAACGGTAAATGGTCAATGCGTTTGGGGGCTAGCCCCATCGCCACACCTGATAAGAATATGAATAATGGGAAAATCAGATCGTAAAATGTGAAGCCATGCCAAACACTATGCACTGTATGCGCTTCAAAAACTTTCCAGCCAGTCCAGCCAGTTAAAACGAATAGCGCTGCAAATAGTGACTGTCCACCTAATATCCAAAACATATCCATGCCGCGCAATGCATCGAGCGATGCCAATCGTTTTCTTGTTGGTTGTGTTGTCATTGTTTACCTTTAATACAAAAAGCCCCGCGATACTTCGGCGGGGATTTTTCCAGGGAAGTTCTTACAAAGCTTTACCAGCTATATATGTCGCTTTTACATATTGGTCATCATCTAGCACAACAAAATCAGCATCAAAACCGCTCAGCAAGCGACCTTTTTTATGTAAACCTAAATATTGTGCAGGATAAAGTGATGCCATTCGTAAGCTCTCAGCAAGGCTAACATCCAATGTATTCACTGTGTTACGCACCGCACTTGCCATATCAAGTACGCTGCCTGCTAATTCACCGGTCGTTGAATTTAATCGATCGCCAGTACGAATAACTTTACGACCATCAAAGAAATCAAACTCCATATCGTCAGTACCCACAGGTGGCATTGCATCTGTGACTAACATAATTTTTCCGCGCTGTTTGCTGCGAATTGCTAATTTTGCTGATGAAGGGTGCACATGGTGACCATCAACAATTAAGCCACACCAGCTGTTATCATCCCAAAGTGCAGCACCAACAACACCCGGCTCTCGTGATGTAAACGCTGACATCGCATTAAATAAATGGGTGAATCCATCAGCTCCTGCTGCAAGTGCAGCATTGGTAGTCGCAAAATCCGCATTAGTGTGGCCAATAGATACCTTTACGCCACACTCAACTAGGCGCGCGATATCTTCAGCACTAACATTCTCAGGCGCTAAGGTAACCATTTTAATACCTAGATCTTGGCGTGCATAAATCGCAAATTCTTGCTCTGTGATTGGGCGAATAAACTGCTCGCTATGGGTGCCTTTTTTCCCTAATGAAAGGTGCGGTCCTTCGAAGTGTACGCCCATAACGCCCGGGATCCCTTCAGCAATTGCTTGTGCAGTGGCATCTGCGGCTTTTGCCATGACTTCGACTTTGTCGGTAATCAGCGTTGGCATAATCGCTGTTGAACCAAACTGACCATGTGCTTTGGCTATTTTATCTAAACAATCTGGTGTTTGTTCAGCGTTAAAAAACGCCCCACCACCGCCATTCACTTGTACATCAATAAAACCTGGCGCGACTAAACCTGTTAATGCAACGGCATCAGCATGTGCTTCAACACGCTTAAACACGCCATTGTCGACGCTAAAATATACGTCAGATAAAAATTCGTCACCGGTAAACAATTTACTTGCATGATAAATCGTCATTACAAACTTACCTCTTGGTTTTGTTCAAGCACAGATTGCTGAGCAAAATACACAGCGCCCATTTCGGGTGGTTGAATCGGCGCTTCAACTCGTTTCGCTATATCTTCATCAAGCCAACAGTTTAATGGTTCAGCTAAACCACCGATCATAGATAAACGTGGAGGGTTATTTTCAAGTAATCGGTGTGCTAATTTACTGACGTAATTAGCTCCTTCCTTAACAATTTCAATCGCTACTTGGTCGTTATTTTTTGCTGCTTCAAATACATAACGTGCTAATTTGGCAAAACTACTCGAAGGCTGCCCTGACATTTGCTCGACAATCCCCATGGCATTATCCACCGAGAAATGCTGACAAATCACATCTGTTAACTCTGTTTTTTCACCCAAACCATCTAAATCAAGTAATGCGTTTTTTATAGCTTCAAGCCCCATCCATGCACCACTGCCCTTATCACCAAGAGCAAAACCATGACCACCATAGTTTGTGGTATGACCCGCAACACAAGAGAATCCACATGAGCCCGTACCGGTTATAATTACCGCACCATCGCTACCTTCGTGTGCCCCAATACAAGCAGTATGTAAATCGGTAGTGAGAAACATTTGTTTAAATGGATGGTCCCATTCCATAATCTTGTCGTACAAGCTAGGTAGGTTTACACCAGCCAGACCCAAACCAGCATACAGTTGATGAACTGTCTCAAGTGGTAATCCAGCATCTCGAAGAGCTAACTGTGTTGAGACCATTATTGATTCAAGCGTGCGTTCTAAACCATGTAATGGGTTCGCGGGGCCACCAAGGCCGGTTCCTAATACACCTTGCTTAACAGAGTAGATAGTAGCTCGGCATTTTGTTCCGCCACCATCAATACCAATAAACAATTGGTCCTCACTCACACTCTTCGCCATCATTTAACGACCCCTAGCCTTCGTTTAGTTTTTATTTAAATCGCATTATTTTTCTTATCAGAATGCGAAATGATCTCAACCTTTGTTGATTTAATGTTACACAACAAATGACAGCGTTGTCATTACTTTTTTTATAAAAATGCACATTAGTTTAAAATTTACCTACAACACTTTGAAACTAAAGAGCATTATTCGTGAGTAATAAATAAAAAATCGTCCAGTAATCACTTCTCAACTTATTCTCGCTACTTTTTTGAGTGCAAATTAGCGACAAAGCTCCATGTTACTGTGCTTTTATATACTCAGTATTGTATCTAATATTAGCTTAGCGCAAATAATACTTTAGTTAAACATTTTATTTAAAATGGAATATTTTTTTCTACCTTGATAACAACAGTGAATCATCAATACAGTGAAACTCAGCAGCGGCTTGCTTTAATATATCGGCAGTGAGGTGCTCTGCTCCATAGACATCACACGGTAGCTGATAATTATTCGCTAAGTGACCAAGCAATAACGCAAAATCACCATCACCCGAAAGTAATACCATTCTATCAAGCTGCTTGGCATGCTCTAGCATATCAATGGTAATGCCAACATCCCAGTCCCCTTTTGCACTACCATCTCTGCGCTGAATAAAAGGTTTCAGTTTTACCTCAAAACCAATTGCGCGCAGGATATTTTGAAACTGCGATTGCTTTTCGTCACCTCGGTATATTGCATACGCAATAGCACAATCAATTTGGTAGCGTTCGCTCATCTGTGCCCAAAAGGCATTGTAATCAAAGTTTTTCTTGTAGCTTTCTTTACAGGTGTAATAAATGTTTTGTACATCTACAAAGATACCGACTCTTGGCTTATCAACTGCTGACATAATTATTCTGTTTTTAGTGATTTGTGTTCACTGTAGCATATCTAGGTTGATATTTACGAAAAAGTAACCTAAATTGGTTACATAAAACAAAGTAACCAAATTTGGTTACTTATCGCGATGTAACTAAATTAAGTTACTTAATCTAAGGGATCATAATGATTGCGGTGATCAGTGGTGATTTAATTAAATCACAAAAAATTCCACAACAAGAATACGATGCCATGCTGTATCAGCTTGATCAAAGCTTACGCTTTGTTGCCAAGCGTTTTAATGCAAGCTTCACCATTTACCGAGGTGATGCGTTGCAAGTACAGCTATCAGAGCCTGAGCTGGTGTGTCATGCTGCCATCTTGTTGTATTTGCAGATGAAAGCAGCCAATTACGAACTACGACAAAGTTTGGCTATTGGCTCACTCGACAACCCCCGCGCCGATATAAAAACAGCCACAGGCAGTGCTTATACCTTATCAGGTCGCGGCTTAGATAACATCGGCCAGCAACGTTTGGTGATAAATATTGAAAATAACACCCTTGAAGAAGCCTTTGCGCTCAATATTGCTTTTGTCGAAGTCCTGCTTGAAAAAATGAGTCAAAAGCAGGCCAATGCGCTGTTTTATTATTTAACCGTCGAAAATAACAGCCATGCAGAGCTTGCCAAAGAGCTTAATACTAGCCGAGAGAATGTCACTAAGTTACTCAACCTAGCCCATTATCAACTTATCGAGCGCTTTATAAATTACAGCCAAACCACACTCAAAGGATTGTTATGACCAGTTTTGCTCTATTACTCACCGCGTTAGTACTAGGTCACTTACTTGCTGACTTTTATTGGCAACCAATGAGCTGGGTGCATGATAGAAACAACCGTCACTTTCGTGCCAGCAAACTCTACTTGCACGTATTAACACATGGCGTGACCTCTTTAGCTGTGCTAACACTGTGGGAATACACCTACGGCTGGCAAGAGTTCTCTCGGGTATTGTTAGCAACTGTGGCGATTATGCTGAGCCACTATGTCATTGACTTGGCAAAATCGTACTCAAATAAAGGCGTGGTGCCCTTTATACTCGACCAACTAGCCCACCTTGTTGTGATTGTAATGCTAACGGTTTGGCTTACCGATAAAAATGAATTTTATAGCTTAACATGGCAAAAGCTGATTGCCCTCGATACCTTGTTTGTTATTGCAGCTTATTTATTGGTGCTTAACCCAAGCTCTGTGTTTATTCGCATGATGCTAGAAAAAATCAATATCCAGATCAACAATGAAGGCAGTATTCCTGCTGCGGGTCATTTTATTGGCTTGCTAGAGCGGGTATTAATGTTGAGCTTTATCTTGCTGGGTGAATACGGCGGTGTGGGCTTTCTACTGGCAGCAAAATCTATCTTTCGCTTTGGTGATTTAAAAGAAAGTAGCGAAAAACAACTCACTGAATATGTCATGCTGGGCACTTTATTAAGTGTCACCGTGACACTCTTTATTGGTGTCGCCACCTTGTATTGCATTAAACTCTTTTAATCGCTTAGAAAAACAAAAACGCGCAATTGCGCGTTTTTTGTTTTTACTGTTATCAACTATCCGCAGCGGGTTTACGTCTTGGTCGAGATGGCCCAGACACACGCTGACGATTACCCGCAGGTTTATTACCTGTGGGTTTGTTGTTATTCGATTTATTAGCGTTATTACTGCCTTTTTGGTTTTGGCCCTGCTCTTTACCTTTACCCTGCCATTTACCTTGTGAAGGTCGCTTTTGCGATTTAGGTTTTGGCTTTTGTGCAGGTTTTGCTGCGCCTTGACCATCTTGTGCTTTTAGCTTTTTCGGTTTCTTTGGCTTTTTAGGCTTGATTGGACGCGTATCTAGCGGCTTTTCAGCAACCGGCTTACTCGGCTCAAAGCCAGCTTCTGTTGCACGCGGAATAAGCTCACCAATAAAGCGCTCAATACCATATAAATCGTCGGCATCATCAGCTGTAACAAACGAAATAGCATGACCCGATGCACCTGCTCGGCCCGTACGGCCAATACGGTGTACGTAATCTTCATAAATATTCGGTAAATCGTAGTTAACAACATGAGGTAGCTCAACAATATCAAGGCCTCGGGCAACGATATCAGTTGCCACTAGTACGCGCACTTCACCCGATTTAAAGCCTTCGAGCGCTTTAACGCGAGCGCCTTGCGATTTATTGCCGTGAATAGCAGCTCCCACAATCTCATCGCGTTCAAGCTGCTTAACTAAGCGGTTCGCACCGTGTTTGGTACGGCAAAATACTAATACTTGCTGCCAATCATTGCTACGGATCAAATGACTAAGTAGTGCTGTTTTGCGTGTTTTATCAACCGCATAAACAGACTGCGAAACCGTTTTAGCTGTGGTGTTTTTTGCTGCGACTGAAATTTCAACTGGGTCGTTAATTAGCCCTTTTGCAAGTTCACGAATTTCATCAGAGAAAGTCGCTGAAAACATCAGGTTTTGACGTTTAGCAGGCAATTTAGCAATGATACGTTTGATGTCATGAATAAAGCCCATATCGAGCATACGGTCGGCTTCATCAAGGATCAGCACTTCTAAATCATCAAACTTAACAGCATTTTGATTATGTAGGTCTAACAAGCGACCTGGTGTTGCCACTAAAATATCAACACCTTTGCGAAGGCGCAGCATTTGTGGGTTAATTTTAACGCCACCATAAACAACAAATGAGCTGACATTTGAATGTTTTGCATATTGCTCAACATTTTCACTTACTTGTAAAGCAAGCTCACGGGTTGGTGCCAGTACCAATGCTCGTACTTTATTACCACCCGCTTTAGGGCCTTTTGACAAGCGCTCAATTAACGGCAGCGTAAAACCCGCAGTTTTACCTGTGCCAGTTTGCGCTGCAGCCATAACATCGCGGCCTTCAATGATCGCAGGGATAGCTTGTGATTGAATAGGCGTTGGTGCTTCATAGCCCTTTTCTAAAACTGCATTTACTAAAGCTGGTGATAAACCTAACCCATCAAAACTCATACTATCTCTCTTTAAAAAATTCAGCCGATACGGCGAAGTGCGCGCATTATACCTAGGATAGTCAATAATGCATGGAATTATTTACAAACTCATATTTTATAATGAGCTTGGTCGATTAATTTAAGGCATAAAAAAAGCGGCTCAAATGCCGCTTTGTCTCATATACCCAAACCACCTCAGGGTGGTTTGGGTATAGCTAATCTTTACTTAACACCAAGCTCGCGTAAACGCTCTTGTAGGTAGCTGTCTGCGGTGTAGCGCTCAGATAGCACAACATCAGGACGCGGGTGTAAGAATAATGGTAACGAAATACGTGATTTCGTTGACGCTTTACCCGTTGGGTTGATCACGCGGTGAATCGTAGATGGGAAGTAACCACCTGAAGCTTCTTGAAGCATGTCGCCAATATTGATGATCAGGTTACCAAAATCACATGGTACGTCTAACCAACCGCCATCCGTTGTTTGTACTTGTAAACCAGGCTCATTCGCCGCAGGTAATACAGTTAATAGGTTGATGTCACCATGCGCTGCCGCACGGATTGCACCTGGCTCTTCATCACCTGTCATTGGTGGGTAATGAAGAATACGCAGGAGTGTTTGCTCTGAGTTAGCAATCATATCTTTAAGATCGATAGAGAACTTAGCGCGCACTTCTTCTGGTGCTTCAGCTTGAACCCAGCTTAATAATGTAGCTGCAAACTCATTAGCTAAACGGTAGTACTCACGAATTTCTTCTTCTAGCTGTGCTGGAACACGGCCTTTTGGATAAACGTGGTAGTACTCTTTAATATCTTTAACGGTAAAGCCTTTTGCAACTTCTGACACTGATGGTGGGAAATAACCATCTTGTGTCTCTTTTGAAAATAAAAACTCGTGCTTTTGCTCAGAATTAAAGAATTCTTGCCAATTTTTGTAAATAGACTCAACTAATGACTGAGGGATTGGGTGATTTTTTAATACACCGAAACCAGTGTTTCTTAGTGACTCAACAAATTGAGCGGCCGCATCGCTCGCTTTATAATCAACGGTAGGTAAATGTTGCATTGTCTTTTCCAGTGAATAAGGTTCTAGAAGTCTGTGCTAAGCATAGCATTTCTTCATTATAGCGCTTCGCGAGGATAGAGAAACACAGGCAAAAACATAAGGACTTATGTCCGCTCCCACCTTGCTTAACTCCTTAAGTTTGATACAGATCAACTAAGTATTTAAGTAGTATAATATGTACTATCATCTAAACTTAGGTATGACCAACTAGACACGTTTCAACGCAAAAGGATCGCTAATGTTCAAAAGGCTGCAAATGTTACTTTTCAGTGCACTCATACTCATTACCAATCAGGTTATCTCAGCAGAGCAAGCAAACTATAAAGTCGAAAATATTAAAGACAACGTATACCGCTTTAGTGCTGGCCATTACCACAGCGCTTTTATGATTGTTGATAACCTTGCCTTGGTGACTGATCCTATCAATAGCGACGCCGCAAAATACCTAAAAAACTATATCAAGAAAACCTTTAACGCCGAAATCAAATTCATGCTGTACAGCCACAGCCATGTTGACCATGCAATGGGCGGTAATGAGCTAATCGATAACAACACAAAGGTCGTCGCTCATCAATTTGCAGCTGAGGACCTTAAATTAAATAAAGTGCCTACTGCCCTGCCTGATCTTACATTTACCGATACACTCAAAGTCGATTTAGGTGATAGCTACGTGCTGCTTAATTACTATGGGCCCAATAATGGCCGAGGTAATGTCAGTATGCGTTTTATGCCTGCCAATGTACTTTATGTTGTTGATTGGATTGTGCTTGGCCGCATGCCATATAAAAACCTGATTGGCTACGATATCAATGGCATGCTGCATTCAACCAACGCGGTGTTAAATGAGCCTGCTTTTGCTGCATTTATAGGTGGCCATGCAGATACTGGCAACCGCGGTGATGTTGTCTCTTATTTACACTATATTCAAGACTTACACACTGCAGTGCGCGATGGCATGTTAAAAGGTAAAAATCTTGCGACCTTACAAAAAGAAATAAGCTTGCCTCAATACAGCCATTTAAAAATGTACCAGCAATGGCTACCACTGAATATTGAGGGTGTGTATAACAACCTTGTCGAGATGGGCTATTTTAATTTTCGCACGGATATTAATGCTCAGTTTTAGCTGAGCATCAAAAGCGAGATAAAAACGCGTTAAGTTCTTTACTCATACGTGCTACAAGCGCTTTTGGGCCACCATCATACATATCGTTATGACGCGAATCTTTAAGCTGAACTTGTGTTACAGGGTATACAGAGAGTTCTTGCTGCGTTAGCAATACGTTGTCATCTGCTGGGTAATCGCTACCACGCAGTGTAAGTACAGCAATATTTTTGTTTCGCGGGATCAGCATACGACGATGATCAAGGGTGATCAACTTAGAAACCTTAGCGGGATAAATAGCGGCATATAATGCTGCAATATCACCCCCATTTGAGTGACCAAATAAAGTAAGCTGATTAAAGTCATACGCAGGATATCGCTTTGCAAGCTCTGTAGCTAAGAACTCGAGGGTTTGTACACCACGGTGCCAGTTTTCCATGCGTGTGGTCATGTAGGGTGGCTCAGGGTTTAAACTCGGATCGCCTTTTAACTCATGAGCAACTTCAACCGTTAAATAACCATGCTGATGAAAGACCTGCTGGGCAAATTGATAGTCTGTGTTTGCCATACCATAGCCTGCTCCAATAAATACCACGGGGCACTTTTCCTTTACCGTGCATTCGCTATCGGCTGCTGTAATGATCACCGGAATATGGCGGGTGCGCTGTGTATCAAACAGTGTCTCTGTTTGGTTTGCAAAGGCTGTTTGCCCGCTAAGAGTGAAAACGAGTATTAGCGCCGCCTTTTTAGTATTTAACATGATATGACTGCGCTAATTTGAATTCTAAGCTACGTTTAACCATAGGCCACTCACCATCAATAATTGAAAACACCACGGTGTCGCGTACGCAGCCATCGGCCATTATTTGGTGATTACGAAGCACCCCATCTTGCTTCGCCCCTAAGCGAGCAATGGCATTGCGCGAAGCCTGATTATGCCAATGGGTACGAAACTCAACAGCAATCACATTAAGCGTTTCAAATGCATAACTCAGTAGCAGTTTTTTACATTCAGTATTAACCCCAGTACGCTGAAAACGCTTGGCATACCAGGTATAGCCAATTTCTAAACGGCGGTTTTTACTGTCGATATTACAAAAGCGAGTTGAGCCTATCACCTCATCGGTGTGTTTATCGATAACAGCAAATGGTAATGCGCGACCAAGTGACTGTTGTTCAAACGCCATGCTTAAATAATCGTCAACACGTTCTTCATTGGGCACCGAGGTAAACCACAATTCCCAAAGCTTTCCATCCGAAGCTGCGCTTACCAAAGCATCGCGATGCTCAAGCGTTAACGGCACTAATTTTACAAATTGACCTTCCAAGGTGATGGGACTTAAATTCATAACTTTCCTTAACCCAAATTAGCAAAAATATTTAATCCACCAGCTCTATATCGAGCCCTGCTAATAAATCCAAAGCGGCATAGCGTTCAAATTTGGCTTTACTGACTTTGTTAGCAGTTATATCAATAGCAAAGTGGCTAGCACCAATAAAATTAGCTTTACTGAGATTAGTTTGTTGAAACAAGCTGTCACGAAAATCAGTATCAGTAAAATCAGCAGATGATAAATCCGCATGTCTAAAATCAACATCTTTGGCAAAACAGCTGCGCATTTTTAAAGCCTTTAAACTAAGCTCAAAAAAGCTACTATGGCTTAGTTCACAGCCAACAAAACTCACTGGGGCACGGCTGGCGAGTAGCGGCCAATCAACATCAGTAAAGCGTACACTGGTTAATTTACACTCTTTAAAGCTCACTTCTTCAAGTGAGGTGTACCTAAGCCCAAGTGCAGCTAAATTACAGTTTTTAAACTCACATTCTATAAACCGGCAGTTTTCAAACTGGCTATTGCTAAAGTCACAGTCGATAAATTCGCATTGCTCAAATTCACAATGTGAAAATGTTTGCCCTGCTAGGTTTAATTCAAAAGTGTGTTCAAAATAGAGGGAATGGCTTGCGATCACGCGGTGGTCTCAATATCTTTTTTAAGCGCAAGTACAGCAATAAAAATAAGACCGAACAATGGAATTAGCCCTAGTAAGCCACCAATAATTGCCACCACAATTGGTGTTGAGGTTTTACGCTTACCTAAGTAATAGCTGATCGCGGCAAAAACAGGGATCAAAATAAAAATTATTTGCCCGATTAAAGTTGCACTGATATTCACACTCTTTCCTTGAAGTACATACTAAGTATTTATTTAAACACAAAAAAACCCTAAGGCATACACCTTAGGGTTTTCGTAAATCAGGCTTTTACCAATTATTCAGCGTCTTTCGCTACAACATCAATTGCAAGCTCAGTTAATGCATCTGCATTTGCTTTGCTTGGTGCATCTGTTAATAAACATGATGCTTGAGTTGTTTTAGGAAAAGCAATAACGTCACGAATATTATCAGTACCGCACAACAGCATAACTAAACGGTCAAGACCAAACGCAAGACCTGCATGTGGTGGTGTACCGTATTTAAGTGCATCAAGTAAGAAACCAAACTTGTCTTGTTGCTCTTGCGCATTGATGCCTAAGATTCTGAATGCTGTTTCTTGCATTTCTGCATTGTGAATACGTACCGAACCACCACCAACTTCGTAGCCGTTTAATACCATGTCGTATGCATCTGATAATGCACCAGCTGGGTTTGCTTCAAGCTCTTCAGGAGAAATACCTTTTGGTGCAGTGAATGGGTGGTGAACCGCATGCAATGTACCTTCGTCATCTTCTTCGAACATTGGGAAGTCAACAACCCATAAAGGTTTCCAGCTATCAAGATTAGTAATGCCTAAATCAACACCAATCTTAAGACGTAACGCACCCATCGCTTCGTTTACAACGTTGCGCTTGTCAGCACCGAATAAAATGATATCGCCAGATTGTGCGTTAGTACGCTCAAGTAATTGGTTGATCACTTCTTCGTTTAAGAACTTAGCGATTGGTGATTGCACACCTTCAACGCCCGCAGCACGGTCGTTCACTTTCATCCATGCTAGGCCTTTCGCGCCATAGATACCGATGAATTTAGTGTAATCGTCGATTTGTTTACGAGAAAGCTCAGCACCGCCTAGTACAGTTAATACCGCAACACGGCCTTTTTCGTCATTAGCAGGACCAGAGAATACTTTAAACTCAACGTCTTTTACTAAATCAGCAACGTCAACAAGCTGCATTGGGTTACGAAGGTCTGGTTTATCAGAACCATATAAACGCATTGCTTCGCTGTAAGGCATAACTGGGAAGTCGCCTAAGTCAACGTCTAGTAATGATTGCCACATTTCGCGGATCATTTTCTCAGTCATTGCACGCACTTCATCAGAGCTCATGAATGACGTCTCTAAATCGATTTGTGTGAATTCTGGCTGACGGTCAGCACGTAAGTCTTCGTCACGGAAACATTTAACAATTTGATAGTAACGGTCAAAACCCGACATCATTAATAATTGTTTAAATAACTGTGGTGACTGAGGTAAAGCATAGAAGCTACCTTTGTGAACACGGCTAGGTACTAAGTAGTCACGCGCACCTTCTGGTGTTGCTTTTGTTAGTACCGGTGTTTCGATATCTAAGAAACCGTTGTCATCTAAGAAACGACGCACAAAGCTGCTCGCTTTTGCACGAAGTTTGATACGGTCGCTCATTTCAAGACGACGTAAATCTAGGTAACGGTATTTTAAGCGGCGCTCTTCAGAGTTTTGCTGATTAAAATCAAGTGGTAATGGCTCTGAACGGTTGATGATAGTTAAGCTTGTGCCTAAAATTTCAACTTCACCTGTTGCCATGTCTTTATTTACTTGGCTATCAGGGCGTGCGCGAACAACACCTTTTAACTGCACACAAAACTCTTGACGTAGTTTATTCGCAGTATCCATTAATCCTTCTACTTCAGGATCAAAAACAACTTGTACTAAACCTTCTCTGTCACGTAAATCGACGAAAATAAGGCCACCAAGGTCACGGCGTTTGTTGATCCAACCACATAGTTCAACTTCTTGATCTACGTGAGATTTATTTAGCTGTCCGCAATATATAGAGCGCATAGTATTCCTGTCAGTTAAAGACTTATAGCCGCCTGCTCTTAAGAGTTCGCTATTTTGAGAGCAAAAGCCACTATACAAAGTAATCATTTAAGGCAGAGCATTATACCCAAACCATCTCAAAATGCGAGTGCCAGCAGTGCCTGTCGGGGGCTAAATATATGCCCCGGCTTCTGAGCAAACATTTCTTTTGTTACACTAGACATAATTTAAATTTATTGGTTGATTTAATGCTGTACTTAGGTTGTCCGCAGTGGTCTAGCACCGCATGGAAAGGAAATTTGCTCTCTAGTCACTGTAAAAGCGCCGACATGCTCAGTGAGTATGCGCAATGCTTTAATTCAGTCGAGGGCAACACCAGTTTTTATGCTGACCCAAGTCATGAGTCATTAGTGTGCTGGCATAATGCGGTACCCGAAGACTTTAAATTTACTTTTAAGTTTCACCGGCGTTTTAGTCACGAATTACAACTGACGAATATAGATAGTGAGCTTAATGCGTGGCTAAACTTATTTGAGCCCATTTTTGCTAAAACGGGGCAAATCATGTTGCAGCTACCCCGTGCCTTTGGCCCTGATGCCCTCCCCCTTCTTGCTAATTTTATTGCACAACTACCTAAACAACTTAGTTACGGTGTAGAAGTACGTCACCCCGGCTTTTTTAATAAGGATGATGCT
Organism: Pseudoalteromonas nanhaiensis; assembly: GCF_051235485.1. Taxonomy (NCBI): domain Bacteria; kingdom Pseudomonadati; phylum Pseudomonadota; class Gammaproteobacteria; order Alteromonadales; family Pseudoalteromonadaceae; genus Pseudoalteromonas; species Pseudoalteromonas nanhaiensis. The sequence continues at coordinate 302,488 of NZ_JBPNYQ010000002.1, forward strand.
GAGATTCGTTTAAATCAGCTGTTAATTGAAAATAATATAGACCGTATCAGTATGGATACCCGCGCTTTATTTGCTGTACCCGCCGATACCGATGCACTCATTGATGCGCAAAAGAAAAAGCCTTATTTACCTGTGCATGCCATTGCAACAGGAAATCAGCCTATGCTGCGCTTTGTGATTGCCAGTCTTGAACATGAATACAAGTCGTATTACCAGCCATGGCTACAAAAAATAAAACAATGGCTTGATGAAGGAAAATCACCCTATTTGTTTTTTCATACCGCAGATAATCGCCAGTCGCCACTTTTAGCAAGACAGTTCTACCAAGATTTAGGTTACAATCACCCCGTGCTTGCGCCGTTTATAGGTGAACGCGAAGCAAGCCAAAGCAGTTTATTTTAGCGCCCGATTTATCAGAGAAAACATGAAAGATTACAGCCGTTATTTTCAAGGTTACCCGCCCCACATCATTGAGCAAGTGTTACAGCTATTTAATGGTGACAGAGCCGCAAAATACCTTAAAGGCAAATACCCTGATGCGCATAGCATTACCAGCGATAAAGCTTTATACAATTACGCCACTGAGCTGAAAAAGCGCTACCTTAAAAATGCCCTGCCTTTTGGCCGTGCCGCATTCAAAAAACAAGGCGATATGGTCACAAATGCCTTAGGGACCCATACTTTTCGTATGCAAGGTAAAACCCGAAAACACGATCTTGCCATTAATAGCGACCTACTTCGCGCACCTGAGCCACTACTCAAAGCACTCGTCGTACACGAGCTGGCTCATTTTAAGGAAAAAGACCACAACAAAGCCTTCTATCAACTTTGCTGCCACATGGAGCCGCAATACCATCAACTAGAACTGGATTTAAGAATATTCAGTGTGCTCGTAGGTGAAGGGAAAAATCCGTATTAAAGCTATCTGCTAAACTTCAGTAACCTCAAACCTTCTTTGCCCTATCAGCTGCCCAGACTCGGTAACCACTTTAACGACCCATTTTCCTGCGGCATTTGCAGGGAAATTCGTTTTATGACTCCACGCTCGATAACCCTCTTTACGACCACCAGAAATATCCAAGGCTATGCGGTCAACTTCTTTACGATTATGCACCCAAACATGGAAGATTTTTTCATTTAAACCTCGCGGTGCTTTTACTGCACTAAAACTATATAGACCTTTTTCATGCAAGCTCTGCTCGCTGAGTTCTGTTATTGGCGAAAGCGGTTTACGGGCTTGTGCATCAAGCTGATACGACATGCTCATATCGGTTAAACGCAGTGCCGCAGGTGGCACAAAGCTACGCAATTGCCAAAGCCCAACACCTAATACACAAAGCAATAACACCAACAACGGAAAACGCCACCATTTTGCATTCGGCATCAAATTACCAAGACTTGGAATTGTTAAAATAACAGCTGTTATCAGTGCAATTTCAAAACTTTGGCTGGTCGTTAACTTTAATAAAATAGGCAAGGTAACCGACAACACGACAAACAAAGAAAAGCTATGAAACACACTAAACCAGACACTGTGCCTTGCAAGCTTTTTGTAATAGAGGGGGTCAACAACAGAAACGAACGCACAAAGAATAATTAAAGCGGTGAACGCGGCCTGACCATGGTCCCAAGTAGTCACCGCCAAGAAAAATGGTAAGGCAAAAAACAAACTTTCTTGCTGCACAACCTGCAGCGCAAAGCGCATCACGTTAGGCGACACCGCCACACCAAAACGCTCCTCTACTTTATCTCTTAGCCAGTTATCTATTAACAACCACAACCAAGTGACTAATAACAAAATCGAGATAAGCTGCGAAAACGATTCTTTTCGCTCAACAAAGACAAAGCTTGCCACACCACTGCAGAAAGCCAACACCGCCATCAATCCCGGCCGCTTCTGCATCATGAAAACAAATTTAGTTATAAAGTTTTTTAAGTAGTTCATGCAATCATCAAATCCATTTAAGGCTCTATGAGTAAAGCATAAATTGGATGAATGTAGGCTTTAAAACTAGCTTTGAGTTTAAAGCTTTAAGCCGTAAGGTATTTAAATGAAGTGAACGAGCATCGAGTATTTTTCTAAAAGAAACAAATGGAATGTTATATGGAGTCTTGATAATACTTTTATTAATTTCTAAGTGTACAACTGCGAATGCATTTGAAGATTATAGTTTTAAAGATGGTAAAGGGACTTGCAAGATGAAACCAGTATTAGCAAACGGTGCAATTTCATTAATTGGCCTCCTAGACAAAGATGTTATCAATTGCTCTAAAGCACAAAAAAAGCGCGGTCTAAACCGCGCCTCTATTTTTATCTGACGTCTGAAAGCTCATGCCTTACAGCTCATGCCGTTGGGTTTCGCTACGCTCTACCCAACCTACGTAAGCTGTTACAAACCAAGTTCTGCCATGAAATCATCATCGGCATCGTCTGCTTGTGATGATGCTTTTTGCTTTTCAGCTTTTTGTTTGGCTTCGTTTTCGATGATGTCATCTGGGTCAACGGCTTCTGAAATATCAAAGTCATGAAGCTTGATAAATTCAGTTTTATCCATTGCAAGCTCTAGATAGAAGATATTTTGCTTCGCTGTAGTGAATGTCACACGGCGTGCTTGTGGTCTATCCATGGTGGTATCAACAGAAATTTGCACCTGTTTATTAATCGCCATCATTTTTGGTTGGTTTTGCGTAATAGAAGTATGCAGCTGGTCGCGTACTTTTGACGTAAAGTCACCAACGATTTGGTTCATCAGCTCGCCGAGTACGTTTGCCACATCATCTGATAAATGGCTTTGTGCAATTTCGTCTTCTGGCATACCCATGTTGCGCATATAGTCATGGTAAATTTCCATGGCTGCTTGGGCTGTGAAGTTTGTTACCACAAGGCCAGTAAAACCACCATCGAATAATACAAAACAGCCAATATCTGGGCGCATACAGGTGCGGGTTATTTTTTGTACCATGGCAGAATAACTAATACTATTACCGCTTGCTGAAGACAGAACTCCAGTCACTGAATGACACAGAGTTGATAAGATATCTTCTGTACTAATAACTTTGCTTTTTGTCATTAAACTTCTCTTTTTTGTACTTGTTATTGATAATTCTAGCCAAGCTACTGAATTTATCACTGACTATCCAGTTAAAAATGCTAAAATAGCGGTATTATTTTTTAAAGAGACTGTTCACGTGACGCAAAAAGACAGTATTTATGCCACTGAGCAAGCGGTTAAAGACTTTAGCTTTGACCAACATGTAGTAGAAGTTTTTCCAGATATGATCCAGCGCTCGGTGCCGGGTTACGCAACCATTGTTAGCACCATAGGTAAACTGGCTGGCGAATACGCGCAAAGTAATTCAAACCTATACGACTTAGGCTGTTCACTTGGTGCAGTAACGTTAAGTATGCGCCGTAATATTCGCACCGATAACTGTAATATTATTGCCGTTGATAACTCAGAAGCGATGGTTGAGCGTTGTAAATTACATTTACAAGGTTTTCGCTCTGACGTGCCAGTCACTGTCACGCTGGGTGATATAAACGATTTAGCCATCGAGAATGCCTCTGTGGTGGCGATGAACTTTACACTACAGTTTATTCCACCTGAAAAGCGCCAAGCGGTGCTTGAAAAGATTTACGCAAATTTAAAACCAGGCGGCGTTTTGCTGCTGAGCGAAAAAATTAGGGGTGAAAATGAGCAATGCGATAATTTGCTCATTGATTTACACCATGATTTTAAACGTCATAACGGCTATTCGGAGCTTGAGATCAGCCAAAAGCGCACGGCTATCGAGAATGTCATGCGCCCTGATCATTTATCTACCCACTTAAACCGATTAAGTGAAATTGGTTTTAGCCAAACGCAAGTGTGGTATCAATGTTTTAACTTCTGCTCGATGATTGCAATCAAGTAATCATCACAACGATATAAAGAGTATTTCATGTCTCAATGGTTTAACCAATTTTATGCTGCTATCGCACAAAGTCCGCTTAGTCACTGGCTCGAAACTTTACCTGGCCAATTAAAGCACTGGGAACTCGAAGCCAGTCACGGCGATTTACCTAAATGGCAAAAAGTGCTGAAAAACTTACCTGAGGTAAGCACAAACCATGTAAACCTGCAGGATAAAGTACAAATCGGTACCGGTGATGAGCTATCTGAGGGTCAGCAAAAACAGTTAACGCATTTATTAAAGCGCATGATGCCATGGCGTAAAGGGCCATTTAGCTTACACGGTATCGAGATTGATACTGAGTGGCGCAGTGATTGGAAATGGGATCGTTTACTGCCTCATATTGAACCGTTAAAAGGCCGCACTGTGCTTGATATTGGTTGTGGCTCAGGTTATCACTTGTGGCGTATGCGCGGTGAAGGCGCTAATTTTGTAGTAGGTATCGATCCATCTGATTTATTCTTATGCCAATTCCAAGCGATAAAGCATTATCACCAAGATGAAAACGTGCATTTATTGCCATTAGGTGTTGAAGCTCTGCCAGAGCTAAAAGCATTTGATACAGTATTTTCGATGGGTGTTTTATATCATCGTCGTTCACCAATCGACTTTTTAGCGCAATTAAAAGCGCAGCTTCGTCCTGGCGGTGAGTTAGTCCTTGAAACACTGGTTGTTGAAGGTGATGAGCACACAGTTTTAGTGCCAACCGACCGTTATGCAAAAATGCGTAATGTGTGGTTTATCCCAAGCACCGCGGCATTAAAACTATGGATGGAGCGCGTTGGCTTTAAAGATGTACAAGTTAAAGACTGTGCAATCACAACGCTTGAAGAACAACGTAAAACCCAGTGGATGGAAAACGAATCATTGGTCGACTTTTTAGACCCAAATGACACCAGCAAAACCATTGAAGGTTACCCAGCCCCCCTACGCGCTATTTTAACAGCGAAAGCTTAACAAATAGTGAGAAGTCTCTAGTTACAAGGTCAAAGTGACATTTACTTGATACTTTTGCCTTGTAACTTGAAAGCAAAAAAACCGGACAACTGTCCTTGTCAAGTCGGTTAAAGTGATTTTTCAACTAGCCGCGCCATTGCAATTGTTGTAAAATACGCGCGTTTCTAAGCAACCCACATGCAACTTTTTTGAGGAAAACCTGTGAGCGAACAAAAACAGTCTCTTAGCTATAAAGACGCGGGCGTAGATATCGATGCCGGTAATGCACTTGTTGAGCGTATTAAAGGCGTAGTTAAAAAAACCAGACGTCCTGAAGTAATGGGCGGTATCGGTGGTTTTGGCGCACTTTGCGAACTACCAACTGGCTATAAAGAGCCTGTACTGGTTGCTGGCACAGACGGCGTTGGTACAAAACTACGTTTAGCAATCGATCTTAAAAAGCACGACACAGTGGGTATCGACCTTGTTGCTATGTGTGTAAACGACCTTATTGTACAAGGTGCAGAGCCACTATTTTTCCTTGATTACTATGCAACTGGTAAATTAGACGTAGACACTGCGGCTGATGTTGTAACAGGTATTGGTAAAGGCTGTGAGCTTTCTGGCTGTGCATTAATCGGTGGTGAAACTGCTGAAATGCCAGGTATGTACGACGGCGAAGACTACGACATGGCTGGTTTCTGTACTGGTGTTGTAGAAAAATCAAAAATTATCGACGGTACTAAAGTTGCTGCAGGCGACCAATTAATCGCCCTTGCATCAAGTGGTCCTCACTCAAACGGCTTCTCATTAATTCGTAAAGTTCTTGAAGTATCTGGCGCAGACACGAGCGCTGAGCTTGAAGGCAAAACACTTGGCGATCACCTTTTAGAACCAACTCGTATCTACGTTAAACAACTACTTGAGCTATTCAAGCAGGTTGACGTACACGCGTTATCTCACATCACGGGTGGTGGTTTCTGGGAAAACATCCCGCGCGTACTTCCTGAATCTGCAAAAGCAGTTATCAAAGGTGACAGCTGGGAATGGCCTGTTGTTTTCAACTGGTTACAAGAAAACGGCAACATCACAACACACGAAATGTACCGTACATTCAACTGTGGTGTTGGTATGATTTTAGTTGTTCCAGCAGACAAACTTGAGCAAAGCTTAACAATCCTTAAAGATCTTGGCGAAAATGCATGGCATATCGGTGAGATCCAAGATGCGAAAGCAGGCGAAGAGCAAGTAGAAATTTTAGGTGGTCGTGACTAATGACCCCTTGTCGTCTTGTTGTATTAATTTCTGGTAGCGGTTCAAACCTTCAAGCCATCATCGACGCATGTGCGCGTGGTGAGATAAAAGCCGAAATCGCCGCTGTAATTAGTAATAAAGCCGACGCCTATGGCCTTGAACGAGCAAAAAATGCAGGTATACAAACACGTGTACTTAGCCATAAAGATTTTGACTCGCGCGAGGCCTATGATGCTGAGTTAATGGACATTATTGGCAATTTCGAACCAAATCTAGTTGTATTAGCTGGTTTTATGCGTATTCTTACTCCTAGCTTAGTGCAAAAATTTAAGGGAAAAATGTTGAACATTCACCCTTCTTTGTTGCCTAAGTACCAAGGGCTGAATACCCACCAACGAGCGATAGATGCAAAAGATGACGTTCATGGTGTCAGTGTTCACTTTGTCACAGAAGAGCTAGACGGCGGTCCCGTTGTTCTTCAAGCCAAAGTGCCGGTACTCGAAAACGATACCGCAGAGACACTCGCACAACGTGTTCATCAGCAAGAACATATAATCTATCCATTGGTGGTCAAGTGGTTCAGTGAACAACGACTCAAGATGGAAGCAGATTATGCAGTTTTTGACGAAAAGAAACTTCCTGCACACGGCGCGCACTATCCAGAATAAAAATTTAAGTGCCCTACTCGCTTGTGTGGGCACTTTATTACTTCCTACCAGTGTTTTAGCTGGCGACCTCACTCAATATGAAGCCAAATACGATGTACTTCGTAAAGGCGAAACCCATGGTAAAGCAGTACGCGAGCTGAAAAAAGCCGCAGACGGTAACTACGTGATCACTTATCACAGTGAAATCGAATGGATGATTTTTTCAGACTCACGAAAAGAAACATCTAAATTTACATACCATGATCAAAAAATTTCTCCGCTAAGTTACACCATGGAACGTTCGGGCACCGGGCCTGATAAAGAATACAGCTTAAAATTTGATGCGGCGCAAAAGCAAGTTCAAAGCAGCGAAAGTAAATACCCATTGAAGCTTGATTGGTCTGACGATTTTCAAGATTCACTGTCTTACCAAGTGCAAGTGCGCGAAGAGTTAAAACAAGGTAAAACGCAATTATCGTATCCATTGATTGATAAAAAAGGCAACCTTCGCAATTACGACTTTGAAGTCATCGGCACCGAAGTTATTTCGCTACCTGTTGGTAATGTAGAAGCGATTAAAGTTAAGCGCTTATATGATAACGATAAACGCCAAGCATTGGCGTGGTTTGCCCCAGAAATGGACTACATGCTCGTGCGTATGTGGAAAGGTGAAAAAGGCGTAGAGCAATTTGAAGTGCAGCTTAATTCATTCACTGTGACCACACCAGTCGCCGTAACAAATGAAGTGAGTAATGAAGCGCCTTAATAGCGCTTCATCTTTTATTTAAATTTTTTCGCCCATTTTAAACAGTGCAAACTCACCGGGTTCCATTTTCTGCCAGCGTTCATCATTGGTGAGAGGCCGTGTTGCAATAACGGTAACCACATCGTTCGGTGTGGTTTCTTTTTGAAAATCAATCACCATGTCTGCATCAATTAATGTCGCTTTGCCAAACGGTGCACGGCGTGTGATCCAATGTAGGTTATTGGTGCAATAAGCTAACACATAAACCCCATCGGTCAGTAACATATTAAATACGCCTTTTTCGCGCAGCGTATGGGCAAGCTTTGCCGCATAACGAAATACAGACGCCATATTTGATGGCCGTTTAGGGTATTTTTCACGGATCTTATCGAGCAGCCAACAAAACGCCAGTTCACTGTCAGTGTTACCGACAGGTCGATAATAGTCTGGCTTTAAATCATGATAATTAGATAATTGCCCGTTGTGTGCATACGTAATTTCACGGCCCCATAACTCGCGGGTAAACGGATGCGTGTTTTCAAGGCATACACGACCACGATTCCCTTGGCGAATATGACTTATCACCGAAATGCTTTTAATAGGATACGCTTTAACGAGTTTGGCAATTTCTGATTGGCAACTTGGCTCAGGATCTTTAAATGTGCGACAGCCCTTACCCTCATAAAAGGTGATGCCCCAACCATCTTTATGCGGGCCAGTGTTTCCACCACGCTCTAATAAGCCCGAAAAACTAAAACAAATATCCGTTGGTACATTGGCTGACATGCCAAGCAACTCACACATAGAACTCTTAACCTATAAAACTAATCGAAGTAAAAGGCATGATGGGCTGATCCCTGCCTGCGCTCATTGTTGTACATAGCGCTAAAGATGGCAACTGCTATGCTGAGATTTTCAGAACTATCTGATAAATAGTGCATATTTTACACACCTTTTTATATGTACCATTTACATAAACTAAATAGTCATAAGCCCACTGTAAATTTTTTTGCACTGTTCATACAGTTTACTCATTAAAAGGTTTTACAAAGCATCGTTTTATCTTTGTTCCCCTCTTGATAATTCATGGTTGTAGCGCTACTCTAAAAGAGGTGGTCTGACCTCTATTAAGGAATAATCAATGACTCTCATATTTTTACTTGGTTTACTCGTGCTACTTAGTGTGGCGAGTTACCACAGATCGAGCTGGAATACCTGTTTAGGTATTGCCATTGCGACCTTACTTGTTGGCACTTTTGCTGGCGCGTTTGGTGCAATCAGTTGGCTACTATTCTTACTTATTGCTGTGCCACTTTCTGTGACAAGCATTCGTCAACAATACATCATCAAACCTATTTTTGCTGCATTTAAAAAAGTAACCCCGACAATGTCGGATACTGAAAAATCAGCAATCGATGCAGGTACTACGTGGTGGGAAGCGGATCTATTTTGTGGTCGTCCTGACTGGAACAAATTACACCAATACCCAGCACCAAAACTGACTATCGAAGAACAAGCGTTTATTGATGGCCCAGTTGAAGAAGTGTGTAGCATGTTAGATGACTGGCACGCAACGCACGAATTAACTGATTTACCGCAAGATGTTTGGCAATATCTAAAAGATAATAAATTCTTTGCCATGATCATCAAAAAAGAATACGGCGGTTTAGAGTTTTCTGCTTATGCACAATCATGTGTACTGCAAAAGCTAACAAGTAAATCAACGTTACTTTCATCTATCGTAGGTGTACCTAACTCATTAGGTCCGGGCGAATTACTTCAGCACTATGGTACTAAAGAGCAAAAAGATCATTACTTACCACGTTTAGCGAGTGGTCAAGAGATCCCATGTTTTGCTTTAACATCACCAGAAGCTGGTTCTGACGCAAGTGCAATTCCTGACTACGGTGTTGTTTGTAAAGGTCAATGGAACGGCGAAGAAGTTGTTGGTATTAGTCTAACGTGGAACAAACGTTATATTACTCTTGCTCCTGTTGCGACTGTACTTGGTCTTGCATTTAAACTACAAGATCCAGACGGTTTACTTGGTGATAATAAAGAACCTGGTATTACCTGTGCGTTAATCCCAACAGATACTCCTGGAGTAGAAATTGGCCGTCGTCACTTCCCGCTAAATGTACCATTCCAAAATGGTCCTACTCGCGGTAAAGACATCTTCGTACCACTTGATTACATCATTGGTGGTCCGAAAATGGCTGGTCAAGGTTGGCGTATGCTAGTTGAATGTTTATCTGTTGGTCGTGCAATCACCTTGCCGTCTAACTCAACAGGTGGCATTAAAACAATTGCGCTTGCAACAGGTTCTTACAGCCGTATTCGTCGTCAATTCCGTTTACCTATTGGTCAAATGGAAGGTGTTGAAGAATCAATGGCAAAACTTGCAGGCTACGCTTATAGCTCTGATGCTGCCGTTAGCATGTCTACCGGTGCTGTTGACCTTGGTGAAAAACCATCGGTTGTATCTGCGATTATCAAATACCACTTAACTGAGCAAATGCGTGAAGCAACAATTCACGGCATGGATGTTCATGGTGGTAAAGGCATCATGCTTGGTCCAAACAACTACCTAGGTCGAGGTTATCAAGGTGCGCCAATTGCAATCACTGTTGAAGGTGCAAACATCTTAACGCGTAACATGATCATTTATGGTCAAGGTGCAATTCGTTGTCATCCATTCGTGTTAACTGAGCTGGGCGCTTGTGCAATTGAAGACCGCGAAGAAGCGCTTGCAGTATTCGATAAAGCATTAATGGGTCACGTTGGCTTTACTATTTCGAACCTTGTTCGTACTAAGTGGTTAGCACTAACGAATGCTCGCTTCACAAGTACGCCGTACAAAGACGAAACAGCTGAGTTTTATCGTGTTGCGTCACGTTTCAGTGCATCATTAGCATTAATGTCAGATATCAGCATGGCGGTATTTGGTGGTTCATTGAAGCGTAAAGAGCGTATCTCTGCACGTTTAGGTGACTTACTAAGCTACTTATACCTTGTATCTGCAACACTTAAACGTTACAACGACGAAGGCCGTAAAAAAGAAGATTTTGCGCTAGTTCAATGGAGCTGCCAAGATCACCTTTACCACTGCCAACGAGCTCTTGCTGACCTAATCAATAACATGCCATCTGCACCACTTCGTGCAATGCTAAAAATCATGTTATTCCCATTCGGTCGTCCAGTTCGTAAACCTACTGATAAGCTTGAGCATAAACTTGCGCACTTATTACAAGTACCAAGCGAAACTCGTAACCGTTTAGCTAACTACATTTACCTTAAAAACGAGCCACTTAACCTTGTTGGTCGTCAAGAGCAAACGCTTAAAGACATTCTTGAAGTTGAGCCGCTGTTTGACAAGGTATGCCGTGAAAAAGGCGTAAAACTGCCTTTCTTCCAGCTTGATAAAGTAGCGCAAATGGGCCTAGAAGCTGGCATTTTAAGTCAAGCAGAAGCCGACAAACTAGCGGCTGTTGAAAAAGCCCGTCTTGACGTTATTAACGTTGACGACTTTGACCCAGCAGACTTAGTTGCTGGTAAAGTAGCCCGTGGCGAAAGCGATAAAAAAGCAGACGCTGCCTAAGCTAGCAAAACAATTCCAATTGTTATGAAAAACCAAACCAGCGCAAATTGCGCTGGTTTTTTTTGCGCTATATATTGCTGTAATAAACACCAGCCTGCGCCAATGGGTATGTAAATCAAGTTAGTGCCAAGCAAGCTTATAACTACCATTAAAACCACAGCAAAAAATATAAGACTTGGTATAAAATGGCTTACATAAAACAGCTTGTCTTGGTTATTACTTTGAAAGAATAACCGATATTTTTTAAAAACAGCCATGCAATCGAACTGTAACGAGCTAGTTAGCAACACACATACTGATAAAGCTGCAGCCTGTATCAGATCACTAAAGTCACTCCGAATTGTTATTAGCTGTAATAAAGAAAACAAACATGCAACTAAAACTGAGCCACGCCATATTAAACACCAACTGTGTTGTAAAAAGTAACTAAGCCAAAATAAAGCAAACGAGTGTACTTTCAACTTATGGCTAATTCTTACAGAAGGGATTAAAGTCGAGCAGCTGAAAATAGCAATAAATCCTAGATAGTATTGCAGCGAAGATAAACTAACAGGCAGTAATATCAATACAGAGCTTATTAACAAGCTATAAAAAAGTGCAATTGGCTTATAAAGAACAAATACCCCACATAGCCACTGCAAAAACACAAAAATCATAAAATGAGGCACTTGTAGCCATTGTTTCAACGATAAATCTACAGCTATTAATAAACTCGCAATGAGCCAAACATTACTTAAAAATAATAACTTGCAGTCAACACATACTCGCCAAGAGGGTTTATAAAGGCTTCGCTGAAATGCCCTGTTTTGCACATTTTTAATGGCTGGCGCCATGGCCCATAACATCACCGATTCAAGTAAAAGATAAACCAATGCTAATTTGGCGCCAGAAGCGGGTTCTGCATGGCTATCGACTATTTTCCCAAGCCCTAAAAACAACAGTAAAACCATACCAAGAAATGCAGGGCCAAGTAACAGTGCGAGCAACAAGCTAAAGCTCTTTAACTGAGACAGCATGCTTTTAAGGTTAGTCGTATATGCTAAGTATCGATAAGCAAGGAATGACGCGTAGCTAGCAAGAGAGTCAATCATAATGCTGTACACTCAAAACCGTGCTGTATAAACACCTGAGGTTCGTGGCTTGTAATTATGATTTGCCCATTAGGTTTATCATCTAGGTAGTCATCAAGTAAGGTCAGCAAAAATTGAATACTTGTTTGATCAAGCGCTGCACTCGGTTCATCTAATAGTAAAAATGGGGCTTTCTTTAAAAAAGCAGTAATGAGCTGGCATTTCTTTTGGTTTCCACTAGATAAAGAACTTAAGCGAGTGTTGAGATGCTCTGTAAAGTTAAAACCTGTAATGAGCTGCTCTGGTATGTCTTTCTTTAATGCCTTGCAACTAAGTTCAATAATTTGCCTCGCAGTTAAAAAATCAGGCAGCACAATACGGTCGCTAGCAATTGAAACATCGTTTTGCGGTGATTTTAATGCCTCATTATTGTATAAAATCTGCCCTGATTGTGGCTCTTCTAGGCCAGCGAGCATCATCAGTAGCGTTGTTTTTCCTCTGCCATTGGCTGCCTGTAAACAAACTCTTTTACCTTGTAATTGCTTATTGTAGTTTTCAAAAACGTGGGCTGAGGCAAAACGTTTATTGAGGTTGTTTATTGCAATCATGTTTACTTCCTTTAATAGTGGAAAAATAATATCACACTCATGTCCCTATTTATTTACATGATTTGTAACAAATATCAAACGGCTAAAACTTGCGTTTAGATTATGAACAGGCAACACTTTATAACGAAAAATTAACAAGGAATAATTACAATGAAACCGAGTTTTCAACTAGCAGCCGTGGCATGTGCACTCAGCCTTGCACTTGCAGGATGTTCACAATCAACCCAATCAACAAGCAGCACCGAAAGCGTGCAACAAAGCCAAACTGTTAAACAGTATGATGCTGAAACCTTTTTTGATACAACCTCAATTATGGGCAGCAGCTTTTCACCAAAAGGCGACAAAATACTCGTTAGCAGTGATGAAAGCGGCATTTATAGCCTGTATGAAGTAGATATAAAAAGCGCCAAAAAAAACCGCTTAACAGACTTTGAAGACAGTACTTATGCAGTGGCTTATTTCCCTAAAGATGAGCGCGTACTATTTACTAAAGACTCAGGTGGTAACGAGCGTTATCACATCTATGTTCGCGAAACAGACGGCACAGTTAAAGACCTCACCCCTGGTGAAGAAACCCGTGCAGGATTTGCAGGCTTCACAGAAGACGGTAAACACTTTTTTATAACCAGCAATCAGCGTGATGCTAAGTTTATGGACCTATATCGTGTTGATGCTAACAGCTATGAAGTAACGCCGGTTTATCAAAATACCATGGGGCTGGATGTCGGTGCTATAAGCCCTGACGGCCGCTTTATTGCTTTATCGAAAAACAATTCGAACAAAGACAGCGATGTGTTCATTCTCGATACGCGTAAAAAAACTCTTAAACCAGAGCTTATCACCCGTCATGACGACGACGCTAAGTATGGCCCAGAAACCTTCTCAAGAGACAGTAAATCATTGTATTACTCAACCGATGCTAAAGGTGAGTTTGCACAAGTGTGGCGTTATGACTTAACGACTGGCGAGCACAGCCCTGCCCTCAAAGATGAGTGGGATGTCAGCTTTATATACTTCTCTAAATCTGGCCGTTATCAAGTAAGTGGTGTTAATGCCGACGCCAGCACTAAGGTGTCGATAATCGATACCACCACAGGTAAAGGTATTGCTATGCCATCGTTGCCTGCAGGTAACTTACGTGGTGTTAATTTTTCAGCTGATGAAAAAACTATGGCGTTTTATTTAAATTCAGACACCTCGCCAAGCAATTTATTTGTGTGGCAAGTCGGTGAGCCGCAAGCTAAACAATTAACTAACACATTAAGTGATGCAATTAATCAAAGTGACTTAGTTGAGAGCACAATTGTGCGCTTTAAGAGCTTCGATGGCTTAGAAATCCCCGGGGTTTTATATAAACCTAAGCAAGCCAACAGCAACAATAAAGTACCTGCTTTAGTTTGGGTGCATGGCGGCCCTGGTGGACAAAGCCGTACTGGATATAGTGCGATGCAGCAACATCTAGTCAATCATGGTTATGCCATTTTTGCGGTTAATAACAGAGGCAGCTCAGGCTATGGTAAAACCTTCTTCCATTTAGATGATAAAAAACATGGCACTGATGATTTACAAGATATCGTATACGGCAAAAAGCATCTACAAAGCCTAGATTGGGTTGATGCTGATAAAATTGGCATCATGGGGGGCAGCTACGGTGGCTTTATGACCGCCGCAGCACTTGCCTTTGAACCTGAAGAATTCAAAGTAGGCATTAATATCTTTGGTGTAACAAACTGGGTTAGAACCTTAAACTCGATTCCACCATGGTGGGAAAGCTTTAAAAAGGCACTGTACGATGAAATGGGCGACCCCGCGACAGACGGTGAGCGTCACCGTGCAATTTCGCCACTATTTCATGCTAAAAACATCACTAAGCCATTAATGGTGATCCAAGGTGCTAACGACCCTCGCGTTTTACAAGTTGAAAGCGATGAACTTGTTGCCGCTGTAAAGGCAAATGGTGTGCCTGTCGAATATGTATTATTCGATGATGAAGGCCATGGTTTTACTAAAAAGGAAAACCGCATTAAAGCCTCAAACGCATATCTTGAGTTTTTAAATACCTACTTAGACAAATAGCAAAATTGCAAAGATAAAGAGCCGGTTTTTAAACCGGCTTTTTTATGCAAAACACCTGTATAGAAGCAAAATATAGCAGCTCATACAGTACTGTATAGAATACTGTATAATTTTAATGATAAATTTTTCACCTTTTTGACCTTCCAAAACAAAAAAGTAACCCATTGTTTAATAAGAACTAAATAAATTTAATTAACATAAAACTGAATAATTGGTTAAAAAATAGCAAAAAAGTACTTGCGCAAAAACACTGTATAAACTACTGTATACACATACTGTATAAACAACCAGTGAGTGAAAGTTATGTTACAGCCAATTACCTTAAGAACAGTTAAAAGCTACCAACAAGATAACGACAAAGCGTCTGTTAATTTAATTCAAATTGAAGACGAAATATCAGCAACCTTTGAGCTATTAAAAGTATTGCATCATTACAATAGCCAAAATGCCTGGACACTATTAATTGCCCCTGATCATGTTCCTAGCAAAGCATTATTAGATTCGTGTTCGATTGATACCAGCAAACTACTTGTGATCAGACAAAAGCATTTAGTTAACCTTGAGTACGTACTTAGCTCTGCATTACATAATGGTAATTTTGCCGCAGTAATCACATGGACAGATATCGTAAACAATCATCAACTTGATTCGATGAATCTAAATCTTGAGCAAGCATCTGCTAAGTTTTATTGTTTTACAAAAAGCGCTCAATTAAACAATTTAGTACCGCAGCCACAATAGGCTTGTTAAAATAACAATTTATAGTTTTAGGTAAGTTGTTATGACATCACTCACCCACCCCCTTTGTCCTTGTGGCAGCGAATCGACTTACGAGCTTTGCTGCCAACCTTTTCATACAGGTGCAAGCCAAGCTGATACGCCAGAGCAACTTATGCGTTCTCGTTTTAGTGCATACGCGCTGAAAGATGCAAAATATGTATTTAGCACCTATGCACAAAGCCAACAAGCCGCAAACCCGGTTCGCGAAATTAAAGATTTTGCTAATAGCTGCCGATTTATCAAACTCAGTGTTTTAGATAAAGAACATAATGATCAAGAAGGTTTTGTAGAATTTAAAGCAAATTACTTTTACCAAAACTTGTATTGTGAGTTACACGAAAAGTCGCGTTTTATTAAAGAAGATGGCCTATGGCGTTACCTAGATGGTGATATAACGCCAGTTGCAGATATTAAAATTGGCCGTAATGACGAGTGTCCTTGTGGTAGTGGTAAAAAATATAAAAAGTGTCACGCTCTTTAATTGCTCTTATACCAATCCGCTTAATTAAGTATTATTGCGGGTTGGTATTAGTCTGGTAAATCCAGTCTAGGGCTTGGGTAATCGTTGTTGGGAATGCGGTTGCATGGCGTGCCTGAGGAATAACAAATAAATTTGTTGTAACAAGCGCGCCACTTTGTTTATTAATTTTAGCTGCTAATTGCCTCGCACCCGACACCATTTTTTCACCTTCGCTTTCTTCAAGTTCACCCACTGCGATGTAAACTTTTGTTGTGTTGGCAGCTGGTTTTACAGCCATAGCTAATATTGAGTTTTCTTTAAACCACACTGAAGGACTGCCGATAATGTAACTTGAAAAAAGCGAAGGCTCGGTAAATAAGGTAAAGGAAGCAAATAAACCACCCAGCGAATTACCGACTAATGTACTTTTTTGGTTTGTTCTGTAGTGAGCCTTAATATATGGCAATACAGATTGTTTTAGAAAGTTTAGATACTGGCTTGCTCCGCCAGTTTTACGTTGCCAATTTTTATCTTCAAATGGCGTATAGTCATAAATACGGCTATTAAGCCCCGGCACACCTTTTTGATACCCTACTGCGACGATAATCACCTCTTCCATCCCCCCCGAATTCATCATGAAGCGACTGACGCCAGAGGCAATTGGCAAACTGTAGTTTGCATCTAACAGGTAAACAACGGGGTAGCGCTTCTGGTTTTGTTTTTGGTAGCTGCGTGGCAGTTTAATTGTAATGGGGTATTCGTTTTCGATATGTTTATCTTTAACTAAAACAGTATTAGTGCGTGGCAAAGTAAATGGCTCAGCATGGCTTACTGAGCTCACGCCGAAAACACTGATCACAAAAACGAGCAATAAATAAGGCATAGTTAATCCTTTAACCACTTCTTAATTGGTAACAGCCACTCATCTTTTGGCCTATAAAATGCACCATGGGAGAGCCCCGTATTGATGCTTAGTTCTTCGAACTTAGTTACTGCACTTCTATCAATTAAAAACTGGCAAGAGCCAACCTGATCTGAGCGTTCAAAGATAGAGTAAACCTTGCCGTAAGCTTTAACTGATGAGTTCTTTTTTATTAGGCCAGCACAACCTGCCAATATAACTAAGTTAATATGTGTGCGTTTAAGCTCATTGGCTGCCAGTATCGACAATGCCCCGCCCCTTGAAAAACCAACCAAACTAATATTCGACTCATCAACACCGGCGCTGATCAATGCTTCAACATCTGCAGCGAGCTTTTTCGCAAATGCAAATGGCTCAGTACCTTTTGGTCTGTGATAGGCAATTAAATGATAACTATCATCTGCAAGTGCTTCTTTTACCGCAATAAAGTCATAAACACCAAAGGTTTTGTGAACAGGCTTAGGGTTTTTACCTTCGACGATAAAACCATGGGAATAAAAAACATAGTGCTCATGCGGATCAATCTCTGTTGGAAACTGGCTGTAAATAGTGCCAGCGAGAGCAGGAATAACCCAACAAGCACAGGTTAAAAGTAGTGTACGTAACACTGGTATCCCTTTGAAAAATAAAATCGTACTGATTGCACGATAATAACAGTTTTAGAAATAATATCTTAGTTGTAAGTCAGGTCGCTTTGCCTAAGTGAGAAGTGAGTTAACCCTAATCAAAAAACCTAAAGAGGTCTCCAAAAACCAACTTGAGGTATATTCATAGCTTTTTGATATAAGTTAAGTAAAAAAACAATGACAGCGATGTCAATTGGCAATAAAAAAGCGTATTGTAAAAAAACAGTTAAAGTAACCACGAATTTTAGACGTCTAGACGTTGAAAAAACAAATTCTTAAGCGTACTATGTTCGTAATCTGAGTTTGGCTCACATTTTTCATGAGATTTTTTAAAGATGATTGATATAAAGCACCTAAAAACCATAGCGACCCTTAAAGAGACAGGCTCTTTGGTCAATACAGCCCGCGAGTTGTTTTTAACTCAATCGGCTTTATCACATCAAATTAAAGATCTCGAGAATAAGCTAGATTGCCAACTGTTCGAACGTAAGACGCAGCCTGTGCGTTTTACACCGCAAGGCATGTTACTGCTGGAGCTTGCTAATGAGGTTTTACCGAGAGTTGAAGCGACAAAGTGTCGTTTAAAAGAAAGCCTGAATCAGCCAATTTCAAATTTACGTTTAAGTGTTGAGTGTCATGCATGCTTTCATTGGTTGCTACCAACTATCAAAGAATTTAATAACTTTTGGCCTGATATCAAAATTGATTATGAGCGCGGCTTTAGTTATGACGCCATTCCAGATTTAATTAATGATGAGTTAGATCTTGTGCTGACTTCTGATATTCGTGAACCCGATCAGCTTGAGTATGCTCACCTGTTTGATTTTAAATTAAAATTAATCGTTGCACCGGATCATGAGTTGGCAAAAAAAGCCTATGTCACCGCCCTTGATTTAAAAAACGAAACTATTATTTCGTACCCTATCCCGCGAGAGCGCCAAGATATCTTTAAACATTTTATTCAAAATGCACGCTTTGATGGCACGCTTAAAACTGTTGACCAAGGTTTATTGATTTTCCAATTAGTGAGCGCTGGAATGGGTGTTGCAGCTTTACCAGATTGGCTAGTCACCCCTTATGAAAGCCAAGGACTCATTAAGTCGATTCCGTTAGGTGCACTTGGCCTTACTCGCCCTATGTATTTAGCGATGAAAAAGAATATGAAAGATAACCCTGTTTATCGCCACTTTTTAAATACGTGTAAGCAAAATAACGGTCGCTAAAGAAAGGCAAAATAATTAACATAGCTGCATCTGTTACAAACAATAATGCTGATACATGTTTGAAATTAAAAAGATCATTGGCTCATTATTAATGCCCCTGCCGTTGCTCGGGCTGCTTACTTTAGTGATGGTATTTTTAGCCATTACCCATAAACGCAAAGCACTCTATTTGGGCTTTGTTAGCATTTTAACTTTAATGCTGATAAGCACGCCATTTATTGGTCAGTCACTGATAGCTGCAAGCAATAACCCTGCATGGCAATTTAACCAAGCAAAACACCCTAAACTCGATAATATTGTGGTACTTGGCTGCTCTATAATGCCCAACTCTCGCCTTGCCGCTAATCACCAGTTAGGCGATTGTGCGCTTGCTCGATTACTTGAAGGTGTTAAGCTTGCCCACCACTACCCAAACGCCACTCTCTATGTATCAGGGGGCGGTTTTGCTAACACCACCAATAGCCAGCTCATGTTTGAAACAGCAAAAGCGCTCGGCATTAAAGGCTCCCGAATTAAGCAAAATCCCCTCGCTATGGATACCGCTGAAGAAGCGAAGCGACTCGCCATTTATTTGGTCGATAAAAAAACAGCCCTAGTCACCTCAGCAAGCCATATGCCGCGAGCGAAAGATTTATTTAATGCACAAGGTGTTGATGTGATCCCTGCTGCAACTGACTTCCAAGATTTTAGTCAGTATCCGACGTATAAGCAGTTTATACCAGATGATGATGTACTGGTTGCCGTTACCAGAGTCGCTCATGAAAAAATTGGCAGTGCTTGGGTAAGTGTGCGCCGCTGGATTGATCCAGAGGCGCTATAGACTTAATCAGACTGGATTGTCGATATCGATAAACGTTACATCAAAACCATGCTGCTCAGCTAAAAGTTCGCCTAAGGCTTTAATGCCATAACGCTCAGTAGCATGGTGTCCTGCTGCAAAAAAGTCGATGCCTTGCTCGCGTGAACTATGAATCGTTTGCTCAGAGGCCTCACCAGTAAGATAAGCATCAATCCCTTGAGCAGCCGCTAAATCAATATACCCTTGGCCACCCCCGGTGCACCAAGCGATGGTTTCGATTTTTTCTTTTCTGACCAAACTAGTTAATGGTGCTCTGTTAAGTACTTTCGCAATTTTATCGGCAAATTCTTCACCGCTTAGTGGGGTTTTTAAACGCCCTTTTACCGGCACACTATTTGGACCAGATTCAAGCCCACCAGTGAACTCAATACCAAGTAAATTTGCCAATTGTGCGTTATTACCAATGTCAGGATGAATATCTAGCGGTAAGTGATAGCCATATAAATTAATATCATTATTTAAAAGCGCTGCTATGCGGCGTTTTTTCATGCCCGTGATTGGCTGCGACTCTCCTTTCCAGAAATAGCCATGATGTACCAAAATCGTATCTGCATTTTCTGCAATAGCGGCATCAATCAATGCTTGGCTTGCTGTGACACCCGTCACTATTTTTTTTACCTCGCTCGCCCCTTCAACTTGTAAGCCGTTTGGGCAAAAGTCAGCGATAGAATCAGGTTTAAGAATATCGTTTAATAATTGAGTAAATTGTTTGCGTTGCATATGAAAATCGTCCTTCAACCCTCTATTTTGTGCAAATTTTGGCGTTTATGAGTGAAAAATGGAAGGAAAATCGCAAAAAATTGAAAAGTAAGCTGAAAATAGGTATAAATATATATTCTTAATCTGTGTTTACAACGTATAGGGTCTCTGATGAGCAAACTAGACAAAACAGAAGTGTTAAATGCCTTCGAAGCAGCATACGAAGCAGCGAATGGTAAGAAACCTGAAATCACTACAAAACCTGGTTGGTATAGCATCGATGGTGGCAAAAACTTGCGCCTTGCTGATGTTGCAGCGCTGACTGAAGAGCTCACTTCTGGTAAAACAGCTGAGCCTAAAGCAGAAGAAGCACCAAAAGCACCAGCGAAAAAAACCAAAACTAAAACCGCTGCACCGGCTAAAACAGCTAAGAAAGCACCGTTTACTGTTGTTACAGCAAACGATGATGGTTACAAAGCTGAAGAGCTTTGGATTGTTAACCTAGCTGAAAAAGACCACGATTGTCGTTTACCGCGTGGTGTTGTGTAATCTCATTACACTCATTCATTTTAAAAAACCGCTACTCGTTAGCGGTTTTTTTATGACTATTTAATTGATTGCTTAATATCCATTGGCTTAAATAGCCAAACAACACAATAAATACCGTTCCGATTAATACGGGCATCACTAAAAAATCCCAGCTTTGCATAGATTGCATTATCAAAATTGGGTTTGCGCCTGCCGCTGGATGTACTGTATCTGTCAACATCATAAGGCTAATTGCCAGTCCTGTTGCTATAGCAATTTCAACAGGCCCTACACCGGCATAATTTACAAATACAACACCGATTAATGCAGTCAAAAGATGTCCACCGATAACATTTTTCGCTTTCGCAAGCGGACTGTGTGGCACACCAAACACTAGCACCGCTGTTGCTCCAAAGGGTGCCATCAACCACACACCGTAATGTCCTAATTGCTGTAAATAGGCCAATACAAAAATTGCCATACAAGCAAATATACCCGCAATGGCCGCTTTGCTTACTTTATTATCCATAAACCCTCCGAAAAGTAGACCGACTTGTCTACCCGCCAGATAGTAGACAAGTCGGTCTACTTCTGTCAAGCTATCATTAATCACCAATTGAGGCCTTGTTATGGATAAACGAACACATATTATTTTGACCGCCTTGTCACTTTTTTATCAAAAAGGCATTCATAGTGTGGGAATAAACGAAATCATTAGTGTGGCGGGTGTCGCCAAAAAAACCATGTACCACCATTTCGCAAGTAAAGATGAATTGTTACTCGCGTGCCTTAGTGAGCGACATAAAAGGTTTTTAAATTGGTTAACGCATGCCACCAGCAAGCAAACCACTTTTGAAGAGTTTAAAGCAACGTTGATCAGCTGCCATGAAGCTTGGTTTAATTCTGAAGTAACTGAATTAGGTGATTTCAATGGCTGTTTATTTATTAACACTGCTGCTGAATTTGCTGATCCTGCAAGTCCAATTAATCAAGCCTGCAAAGAGCATAAAATGGCGGTACAGCAGTTAATAAAACAGCGTTTATCAGCGTGCAATAACATGGAAAGTTCGCAGCTAAACTCACAGAGCCACTATTTGATGACACTTGTTGAGGGCATGATCTGCCAAGCAAAACTAGTAGGAGTTAAACAATTTCCTTATTTAAAACAATAAAAAGCGGCACAATGGCCACTTTCAGTTTAGATTGTCGCTTTGTTAGATTTCTTCAAAATATAACTTTTCGCGTTTTTTCTCACCCACTTCGTTCATGGTTGCAGCATCAAATAAACGACCATTGATCATGGTGTAATCAATTTTATCTGTATCACGAATGTTAGTTAGCGGGTTACCGTCAATAACAATTAAATCGGCAAGTTTACCCGGCTCTAGAGAACCGATATTTTTATCAAGGCCAATGTATTTAGCAGGGTCTAACGTTGCTGCACGAATTGCTTGAAGTGGCGTCATACCACCTTGCGCAAACATCCAAATTTCCCAATGTGCTGCTAACCCCTCACGTTGACCGTGAGCACCTAGGTTTACTAACACACCTAAGTCTTGCAGCTCTTTTGCAACACGGGCATTGTTAAAGTGGTTATAGTGATGATCGGGAGCCTTAACACGGCGCATTGAGCGAGGTAAAAGCTGATTCTTTGGTACAAACTTACTTAAGCGCGGGTGATTCCACACATCGGTCTTATCGTACCAATAATTTTCCCCCCAAATACCACCGTATGCTACACCCAGTGTCGGCGTATAACCTACATCACTTTGTGACCAAAGCTGGCGAATATCATCGTAGATATTGGCAACAGGAATTGAGTGTTCAATACCCGTATGACCATCAACTACCATGGTTAAGTTGTGCTGTAGTAATGAACCGCCTTCTGGCACAACCATCATTTCAAGTTCGCGGCCTGCTTCAATAACTTGCTGGCGCTGTTCACGACGTGGTTGGTTATATGATTTAACACTAAACGCCCCTACTTTCTTTAAACGCTCAAGGTGGAATTTAGCATCTTCTAACGAGTCAATATGCGATGTATAACCTGGCATATTCGCACCATATAAAATGGTACCCGTTGAGAAAATACGAGGAGCGACAATCATGCCCGCTTTTTGCATTTCGCTTGCAGCAAAAATCTCAGTGGTGTCGTTTGATGGATCGTGAATCGTTGTCACACCTAACGCTAAGCCCGCTAAGTTCTTCCAGTTTTGCTGTGGAATGATCTCATCGCTGCCTTGCGAGCCGTGCGCATGCGCATCAACAATACCCGGCATAATCGTCTTACCGGTTACATCAATTACTTCTGCGCCTTTAGGAATAGCAACACTGTCTTTACTGCCAACCGCTTTAATATGCTTACCATCAGTAACAATAACGCCGTTTTCAATGACTTGCTCACCGTTCATGGTGATAATACGTGCGCCAGTTAACGCAAATACTGATTTAGGCTCGGCCATGGTTTTTGTAAAACCGATGTTATCGCCGCTTTTAACTTTAAAGTCAGTCTCTGCATTTTGGTTAATATCAAATAAACCCGCTAGGCTTGCATGATATAACTCTGGTCCTAGGCTCCAATAAAGTTTATCGCTTGTGCCACTCCAGCTAATGTTTTCACCCGCGCGAACAGAGAGCTGCTCAATTGGGAATTGGCTATCTTTCGGGCCAATATTAATGGTTTTGCCGCGCTCAACAAATGGTGTAACAAATACTTTAAAACGCTCTGCAAACGCTAGGTATTGACCATCTGGTGATACTCTAAACTCTGTTGCATGTTCTGATTCGTAAAGTTTACGAACTTGTTTTGATTCAAGCTCAACAACACTTAATGTTGGTTTTGGCCAAGGGCTCATCACATAAATTCGGTCATTCGCTGCACCAAACTGCGGCTGATAACCTGATTTAGTGATAAGTGTTGAATCACCGCCTTTAGCACTTACTGAGTAAATACCTGGCTCTAATGACCATGTCGGATTAAGGATACTGCCGCCAGACGCTTTACGGTAAACAACCGTTTTACCATCTGGGCTAAATGTTGGCTCTACGTATTTACCTGGTTCTTTGGTAATAGTATCGCCACGACCACCACGTGCAGACACAACACGTACTGAACCCTGCTCGTTGTCATCCCATGTGGTGTAAACAATCTTCTTACCATCACGAGAAAACTGCGGGAATAATTCAAAGTGATCGTCTTGCTTAGTCAGACGCTTTACTTTGCCTGACTCTAAATCACGCTTATAAATATGACCTAGCGCCTCAAAAATAGCTGTTTCACCATCTGGTGAAATTTGTACATTACGCAGCATTTTCACATCAAAATTATCGCTATCGATGTTTTGTGTAAAGCGCACTGCTTTTTGAATTTGCTTATTGGTTTCAACTTTAAATGGAATAGTCGAGACAGACTTATCATCCACATCTAACTTATGGATTGACCCCCCCGCCCAAAATACCAGTTGTTCGTTGTCTGGTGTCCAAGCAATTGTCGGGTATACGCCATGAATAGCCCATGTTTCTTGCATATCGCGTTCAAGCTCACCATAAAGCTTTGTATGCTCACCGGTATGGAGATCATATAAATACAAGCTTGTTTGGAAATCATCACGCTTGATATACGCAAGTTTTTTACCATCTGGTGAAGGTGTCGGTCGTATAGCCCCACCCATGCCATCAATAATTGTTTCAATCTCGCCGGTTTCACGGTCGTAGCGTTTAATTTTATAAATGCCCGCTACAGAGTCTTTTGAGTAATGGAATGTTTTACCCGGCGTTGCATCATGAGAGAAATAAACATAACGACCATCAGGTGAGAACATTGGCTCGCCTAAGTCTTTTTGGTCGTTCTCGCGTGCAGTTAGTTGCACACCCTTGCCACCCGCTTTGTGGTAAAGCCATACTTCACCAGCACCTAAAGAGCGGCTTGCAGTAAAGTGCTTACGCGCAACTAAATAGTCGCCATCAGGGCTCCAAGCTGGGCTATTTAACAAGCGGAATGTTTCGTTGGTTACTGCCTTTTGGTTTTCACCGTTTACATCCATAACCCAAATATTGTCCCCACCGCCTTGGTCTGAAGTAAACGCAATGTGCTTACCATCAGGGCTAAAGCGTGGTTGCATTTGCCATGCAATATCACTGGTTAATTGCGTTGCAGTACCACCCGACATTGGCATGGTATAAATATCGCCGAGTAGGTCAAACACCACTGTTTTACCATCAGGGCTAATATCAACATTCATCCACGTGCCTTGCTCAACACTAATTTTAGCGTCTAGGAATTGGCCTTTTGGTGCGTCCACCTGCCACTTGTCGTCATTTGATTGCTCAGCTGCCGCCACTTGCCCAGTTAGAGCAAGTGAAATAGATACAGCGAGCGCTGTATGAAGCATTTTCTTCATTGAAATCTCACTTTTTATTGTTTTGCTTATATGCACACTTTTAAGATTGCACCAAATAGCATAGCAAGATTCCAGTGATTCGTGTTAAACAGACGTAAATAGTCGACTAATGCCACGCAATCGGATCAAACTGATAAAAGCCAACCAGTAAATGATAAATTTCTGGGTCAAATTGCCTGAGTTCAGCGGGTTTTTCTAAGAAGGTTTCGGTGATAACAGCAAAAAACTCTGCCTCATTGGTCGCGCCATAGCTATGAATAACATGCGGCATGCCATAAGCTAAATGGGTTTTGAGTTGATTAAACGCGCGGCTAAATACTTTTGCCCACTTTTGGTAATCTTCGTTACTCGAAAGCAGTGGTGTACCCGTGGTTTTACCGGTTTCTTGGTCGAGCTGATGGGCAAATTCATGAAATACTAAATTATGTCCATCACTTGGTAAGCGGTTCCCCTCAAGGACATCATGCCAACTCAATACCAAGGTTCCACCCGGCCATGATTCACCTTGACGCACGGTATTGTGATAACTGACAAGCCCAGCATTATCACGAGAAGTTTGCGGGGCATAATACGCGCTTGGGTATAAAAGGATCTCTTTTACATTGCGATACAATGGCCACGGTTTATTAAGCACTAAAACACAGGCATCTGCCGCTACAATCAGCTTCATTGCATCATTAAGCTTAAGACCATCACAACCAATAAAGCGTTTTTCATTTAAAAACCAAACGATGTGACGCTCCAACTTTTCACGATCGGCATCCGTCATCTTTTGGTAGATGGGCATATAGTTTAACAGCAGATTTTTTTGCTGAGCATTGAGGGAGTAATTAAGGTATTTTTTCTGCCAAAAGTGGTTACGGATGTCATCCCAGCGCCAGTAACAGACAATAAATATAATTAAAAAAACTAACAACAACAGGTTTAGCATTACTAACGCCTAAAAAACAGTCTTGTTACTTTAATGTGTGCAAACCAAAAAAGATCAATTGTTTGCACACTTTTTATTTTCAAAAACCTTAACTTGGTGTCATGCAACCCTTATTATGCATGAAAACCCTGTTGCGGCCGCTATTTTTAGCACTGTATAAGGCATTGTCTGCATTAGATAGTAATCGATCATAGTCAGTGACTTTTGAATTATCTGCAACACCAAAGCTCACCGTAACACATAGTCCTGTTGCGATATCAGCAAAGTCATAGTCAGCTATCTGTAAACGTATGTTTTCACACAACAGTGCTGCTTGTTCAGCATTTTTGTGCGGGAATAGTAAGGTAAACTCTTCACCTCCCCATCGTGCAGCATAGCCTTCATCTGGAAAACTCATTTGTAATAATCGTGCGATTTCACAAATCACCTTATCACCGATTAAATGAGAGAAATCATCATTAATCTGTTTAAAGTGATCAATATCCATAATCGCAATACTGAGCGCTTTATCCTCATTTTGAAACTGGTTAAAGTTATTTGCTAACCAACTATCAAAGGCGCGTCTATTCGGTAATTGTGTTAATTGGTCATGGTTTGCTAAGTGGGCAAATGCATCAGCTTGTGTTTTTAGTTCATGCATTTGCTGTTCAACTTTTTCCGTTAACTCAATTTCAATTCGCTTATAGTGATATAGTCGATATTTATAAATGACATACGCGGTAAGAAGAACGGCAATTAAGATAAATAACTTAAAGCTGGTTTTTTGCCAAAAATAAGGAGCAATTTTAAAATGCAATACTTGCTCATTATTTTGCCAATCACTATTTGGGTAGCCTGCGCGCACTTTAAAGGTATATTCACCTGGCGGTAAATTTGTGTACTCGGTAATGGTCAGACGCCCCCGGTCTACCCATTGTTGATTGTACCCACTTAATTGAGTTTGATAGTTAAGCCGAGCAGGCATAATAAAACTAAGCCCTGCGTAATTAAAAGACACTCGTGAGACACCTGCCGGCAAACTAATAAAATCAGTATCAGAAGTCAAAGGGATTGATTTACCATCTACCTCAAAACTTTCTATTACAGTCGATAAACGGCGTTTACTGGCCGCTTTTAAGCGCTCTGGTGCTGCAATAGCAACGCCCTTAGCGGTCGCAACCCATATTTGACCATCAGAGTGTATTACCGCAGCGGGGTTTGAGCCACCATTCGCTTGCGCACTTAGCATGCCATCGCCTTCGTCATAAAGCTGCATGGAAACGTCCATTGGTTTAGCTGGGTTATCTAATAACGTATTGAGTTGTGCTTTGTTAACCTGAATGACACCGCGATTACTGGTAAGCCAAAGTGAATCACCTTGTTCAATCACTTGGAACAGTTTATCAACTGGTAAACCTTGCTCTCGGCCAAACAAACTCATTTGATCTGTGCTGAGGTTGTAGCGAACTAGCCCTCGGTCTGTGGCGAGCCACATTTTATCGCCATCCAAATAAAAGCCGAATGCATACTCAGTGCTAAACTGATCAGGAAATTTTAATGAGCTGATTTGTCCAGAAGCTGAATCTAAGATAGATACGCCAACGCCTGTGCCAATCCAGATCTTGCCATAAGCATCTTCAGCAAGGGCCATGATAAAGTCGCCAGCTAAACCATCGACTGTTGTATATGAATATGTTTGCCCTGAGGTATCTATTTTAGTTAACCCACCTGCAGTCCCAACCCACAAGTTATCAGACGAATCAAATAGCACCGCGCGAACTTCGTTACTAATAAGACCATTACTTCGATTTTTAACGGGATAAATTTTGTTATCTGCAACTTTCATTAAACCCGCAGTATAAGTACCAAGCCAAACACCTCCCTGTTTATCTTCGGTAAGGCTTAAAACTGATAAAGGGTCTTTGTCGTTAGCTTGCTCAAGCGTTGTTAACTCACCATTTTCAATACGATTTAAGCCGTTACTACTGCCCACCCACAAGCTGCCATCTGAGTGAGAGAGCACTGTACGAACATAATTTGATGCCAGGCCTCTACTCTTGTTCCAATTTGTAAAAGGGGCTTCTCTTAATCGAAATAAGCCCGCGTTAGTTCCGACCCAAATGCTTTTTTCACGATCTTGCATTAGCGATAAGATGCGATTATTTGGTAAACCATCGTCAGCGGCTAAATTTTCTAAACCCAATTCACTTAACCTAAACACCCCTTTATTAATGGTACCAAACCATAAATCACCATGTGCATCTTCAAGTAAGCTAGAGATAGATTCTTTATTAAGGACGAGGTCAACAGAAGTGAACTTGTCTTGTTGTTTTTTCCATACACCTTTTTCGGTGCCTACAATTAAGGTACCCGAATTCGTTAGTAGTAAAGTAAACACGGAGGCGTCCGGCAACCCTGAATCTCGGCCAACCTTACTAACCTTGTTATCTATAATTTGATACAAGCCATCACTGGTTGCCGCCCAAATAACGCCCTCTTGGTCTTGTAACAAGCGATAAACACTCAGTTTATCAAGTAGTTTTTGTTCAGGTGCATGCTCTGCGGCCCGATAAGCAATCCCCTCTCCTTCGAGGGCAAGCCAAATCTCACCTTGTTGAGTTATAAGTGCATGATTTATCATAGCTGACGATGTTGCTAAAGCGCGCCATTGCCCGTGAGTTCGCTGTGCAATACCACCTCGTGCACCAACTATATATAAATCACCATTATCCATCGGAATAAGGCTACGCAATCCAGAGTCAGGTAAGCCGGGGATTTCTGTACGGGTAAAAAGTTTAAATTCACGACCATTGAAACGAGCGAGCCCTTCCCAAGTTGCTATCCAAATATAACCGTCATTTGTTTGTGTAACTGAATTTATGCTGTTATGTGGAAGGCCTGCCGGTGTACTCCAAGTCTCGGTAAAATAATCACTGAGAGAGAGGCGTGCAGAATCTGCAAAAGCATTGAAACACAAGAAAAGTAAAATACAGCTAACTACCCGCACCATAAACTAAGACCCTGATATTTATTATCATTCTTTTCAGTGATGTAGTTTTATAGGTTCAGGGTTAAGCAAAACCCTGAATGGAACCAACTTACTTAATTAAGCGAATTGCTAAAATACTACATTAGTTGCAATTTTTACTTACTTTAATCACATTTAGCAACAATCAATTACAAAAATTTGTAATTTTTTCTTGTAGTACCTTTAAAAACTGCGCTACATGAAGTCCATCCATCAAGGCATGATGAACGTCAATCGACAGAGGCATTTTTCCAGTTTTTGAATCAAACTGGCCGAATACAAACTTAGGAATACCAAGTCCGTGACCTTCACTTACCGCATGCGAAAAACCAGTAAAGTTTAACCATGGTAGCACTGAGATATGAATTAGGTCTGGCTGCCCTTCTGTTGCAGCAAATGCATCAGAGAAAAAAGCTTGTACTTTACTGTTTTTTCCCACTTCAATAGCATGTTTAGAAAACGCTTCAATCGACGCCTGTTTTTCAAAATAACTAAATCGGAACGTATCATCATCAGCAAGCTCAACCACACTCCCTCGTACCGATGACAGTTGTACCGGTAGAGAATCTATAATACGTTGCCGCATTGGGGCGTAGTCATGACACGCTTCCAAAGTAAGGTATACATATGTATGAAAAAATGAGTACGGCGATTTTTTACATTTTTCATAAAGCGCAGCCATATCAAGTGAAACACAGACATTAAAATAAGGTAAAGAAAATTCACTGAAAAAAGCAAAATGTTGCTTTCGAGGCCAAGAATCTAAATCAATCGGTGTGATTTCACAAAGTGCTGTATCCATAAGAGACCCTCGAAGATTAAAAATCGAGTTTAACGAGTTAAAATGGCTTCGTCACTTAGTTGCGACAAATTACGAGCACAAAAAAAGGTGCGACCTGCGCACCTTTTCGAACAACTAATTTAATTAATTATAAACCGTTTTCGATGATTTCTAATGCTAGTTCATCGGCAATTAAATGTGTTGATTTTTGTTCTTTCTCTGAGCGAGCAAAGATTTCAGTTAAGGTATCGTAAATACCTTCAACGTGCTTAGTTGAAGCTTCTGCACTATAACCTTCTGGCGCAGTTTCGTAGTAAACGTTGATGATACCACCAGCGTTAATAACGTAATCTGGCGCGTATAAGATACCTTTTTCACGGATGATCTCACCGTGACGAGACTCTGCTAATTGGTTATTCGCACAACCAGCAACAATCGTTGCTTTTAAGCGAGGGATGGTATTATCGTTTACCGTTGCGCCCAGTGCACACGGTGCATAAACATCAACATCTAAGTCATAGATTTCATCAATACCAACAGCCGTTGCATTGAAGTCATTTACAACACGCTCAACAGCTTGCTCGTTGATATCTGTTACAAATAATGTTGCGCCCGCTTCATGTAGGTGCTTACAAAGGCCATATGCCACTGCACCTAAACCTTGAACAGCTACTTTGATGCCAGCGAGGTCTTGATGACCACGTTGATGCTGTAAAGCAGCTTTAATACCTAAGAATGTACCGTATGCCGTAAATGGTGATGGGTTGCCACTTTTACCTTCAAGGCCTAATACATAGTTGGTTTCTTTATTCATGATAGCCACATCATCACAGGTGATGTTTACATCTTCAGCTGAATAGTAGCTACCGCTTAAACGCTCTAGTTGGCGACCAAATGCACGGAAAAGTTGCTCTGATTTAATTTCTTTAGCATTACCGATGATCACTGACTTACCGCCACCAAATGGTAAACGTGCTACAGCATTTTTATACGTCATACCTTTTGATAAACGAAGTGCATCTGTTACAGCATCTTCATCTGTTGTGTAATCCCACATTCTGCAACCACCAACAGCTGGACCTAACTTGGTATTGTGAACCGCGATAATAGCTTTTAGGCCTGATTCTTTATCTGAACAAAATACCACTTGCTCGTGGTTATCAAAGTCGACTTTATTAAATACAGCCACAGTTAAATACTCCGAAATTTTCTTACCCTAAGGGGTGTGAGCGCTGAAATTGCCGAGACTTTATCACTTCATATGCTCGCTTACCACTATATGAGATGATAAAACTAAGCAAAGTTCAATGACAGAAATAACAACTCAAAAAACAACTTATAAAAGAAAAAATATACCAACCAAAGTTTGAATTGAGCATTGTTAATTCAAAACAAAATATTAACATCACCAACTTTATTACGTGAACGTAAAGGTAAAGTATAGCGTAAAGAAAAAGTGACAAGGAAAATGTGCCGATAAAGCCAAGTAGTATCTGCTTTTTAAGGGCATGCAGAGAAAATAGCCGAGACTGGTCAGAGCTGAAAAAAAACGGCGCAGATGCGCCGTTTTTTATTAAAAGACTTACAGGATGATTATTTTAATTTACCATCAAGTTCTTCGATTTTTGCTTTCCAAATAGCAGGGCCTTGTGTATGCGCATTCGCACCTTCGCTATCAACAGCAACCGTTACTGGCATATCTTCTACTTCAAACTCGTAGATTGCTTCCATACCTAAATCTTCAAAAGCCACTACACGTGCTTTTTTGATTGCTTTAGATACAAGGTAAGCTGCACCACCAACCGCCATTAAGTAAATAGACTTATTGTTCTTGATTGATTCAACTGTTGCAGGACCACGCTCTGCTTTACCAATCATACCGATGATGCCAGTGTTTTCTAACATCATATCAGTGAATTTATCCATACGTGTTGCAGTTGTAGGGCCTGCAGGACCTACCGCTTCATCACCCACTGCATCAACAGGGCCAACGTAGTAGATAAACTTGTTATCAAAATCAACGCCTTCAGGTAAACCTTCACCTGATTGGATCATATCTTGTAAACGTTTATGTGCTGCGTCACGACCCGTTAAAATAGTACCAGACAGAAGAACCGTTTCACCCATCTTCCATTCTTGCGTGTCTTCTTTAGTCAGTGTGTTTAAATCAACACGACGTGTACCTTCACCTACTTCAAACGTAACTTCTGGCCAATCTTCAAGTTTAGGCGCTTTAAGATCAGCTGGGCCTGAACCATCTAACGTGAAGTGAACGTGACGAGTTGCTGCACAGTTCGGGATCATTACCACTGGTTTTGATGCTGCATGAGTCGGTGCAGTTTTGATTTTCACGTCAACAACTGTTGTTAAACCACCCAGACCTTGTGCGCCAATACCTAATTTGTTTGCACGTTCGAAGATATCGATACGCATTTTTTCTTCAGTTGTTTCTGCGCCACGCTCAATCAGCTCATGAATATCAACCGGATCCATTAATGATTCTTTAGCAAGTACCGCGGCTTTTTCTGCAGTACCACCAATACCTATACCTAGCATGCCAGGTGGACACCAGCCCGCCCCCATTGTTGGTAATGTTTTTTCAACCCATGCAGCCACATCATCAGATGGGTTAAGCATAACCATTTTCGTTTTATTTTCTGAGCCGCCGCCCTTCGCTGCCACCATTACTTCTACTTCAGCACCTGGCACTAAGTCGATATGAACAACTGATGGAGTATTGTCTTTGGTGTTTTTACGCGTACCAGCAGGGTCTGCAACAATTGATGCGCGTAACGGGTTATCTGGGTTTAAGTATGCGCGACGTGTACCTTCATCAACCATTTGCTGTACAGTCATGTCTGTTTTATCCCACTTAACATCCATACCTACTTTTACAAAACAGGTAATGATACCGGTATCTTGGCACAGTGGACGTTTACCTTCAGCAGACATACGAGAGTTAATTAAAATTTGCGCAATGGCATCTTTTGCCGCTTTGCTTTGCTCTTTGTTGTAAGCTTTTTCTAAGGCTTGTACGAAATCGAGAGGGTGATAAAAAGAAATGTATTGCAATGCATCTTCAATGCTATCAATGAAGTCTTGCTGACGAATTGTACTCATTACGGGTTCCTTAAGTTTTTATCGCGTAGCGCTGTACGTGATCCTGAGTAAACCGGTGACGAAGATTTACTCTACGGGTTAGTCATGGCATCACTATAAAGGAAATCATAACGCTGCCAATCAAATTTAACTTATGATACCCTCCTCGCCCGTTTCGGGCTAGTTATTCAGGGCAATGTAGATGATAAACGATGAAAATTTGTGCATTAAATTAGATTTAAGCGATGATTGCATCGCGCTATTTACTCATTTTGCTCATTTGCCCCATGCCGTGTTGCTTGATTCAGCTAACAGTGAACATGTAAATAGTCGCTTTGATATCATTGCCATTGCGCCGCTAAAGCAATTAGAGGTGCGCGAAAATCAGTGCTTTATCGACGGTAAGCAACAATCGAGTGATTGTTTTAATTTAATGAAAGCGGGCCTTCAGGAATTTAATCACGCACCAAGCACGAATAACCTACCTTTTACGGGTGGTTGGCTTGGCTATTTCGGTTATGATTTAGGCCGCGTGATTGAAACCATGCCGAGTAATGCCGAAAACGACATTAACATGCCGCAAATGGCTGTTGGCCTTTATCCTGATGCCCTCATTTTTGATAAGCAACAACAAAGCTGGTTTTACGTTTGTCAGCCAAATCACAATCGCTTAGCGCTATACCAGCAGCATCTTAACGAAACACCAGCAAGTGCAGAGTTTGCGCTGCAAAGCGACTGGCAGTCAAACATGAGCAAAGCCAGCTACAGCGAAAAGTTCGAGAAAATTCAAGCTTATCTAAAAAGCGGTGACTGTTACCAGATCAACCTTGCACAACGATTCAAAGCTGAGTTTTCAGGTTCAACATGGCAAGCCTATAAACAACTTCGAGAAGCGAATAAAGCACCGTTTTCAAGCTATATCAATCACCCAGATGGCGCTATTTTATCTATCTCACCTGAGCGCTTTATCTCGATAAATCAAGGGCAAATTGAAACCAAGCCGATTAAAGGAACCCTGCCACGCTTAGCTGACTCTGAACAAGACCAAGCGCAAGCAACTCGCTTACAACAATCTGAAAAAGATCGTGCAGAAAATGTCATGATTGTTGACCTATTACGCAACGATTTAGGCAAAGTTGCTCGTCCTGGTAGTGTAACCGTCCCCTCGCTATTTGCCATTGAAAGCTTTCCTGCGGTACATCATTTAGTAAGTACAGTGCGCGCAGAATTAGCCGAGGGTAAAGATGCCGTTGACCAAATTCATGCCGCTTTCCCGGGTGGCTCAATTACCGGAGCACCGAAAATTCGCGCTATGGAAATTATAGAAGAGCTCGAACCACATCGCCGTAGTGTGTATTGTGGTTCAATTGGCTATTTAAGTGCCTGTGGCAATATGGATACCAGTATCACAATTCGTACTTTAGTGTGCCATCAAGGTGCTATCTATTGTTGGGCTGGCGGTGGCATTGTGGCTGATTCAAAGGTCGACTTGGAGTACCAAGAAACTTACGATAAAGTAAATAAAATACTGCCTTTATTAAAGTAAAAGTTGAAGTAAAAGCCTTGAATAGTCAGCAAATAATTGCCCGCTTTAGTTTAAGTCAAACCACAGAGCGCCCTGCCACCATTCGCTTAAATGCCGAAAAGCGTGCCAGTGCAGTAATGCTCCCTCTGCTAGATATTAACGACGAAGCGCATTTATTGCTGTGCAAACGACCAAGTTATTTACTTCATCACCCGGGGGAAATTTGCTTACCGGGTGGTAAGTATGAAGAGCAAGATGACACTTTAATGCACACTGCTCTTCGAGAGCTTAATGAAGAGCTCAACATTGCGACACATCAAGTGACTGTTCACGGTAAATTACACCAGTATGCGACTCTAACTGGCTTCACTATTGAACCATTTGTTTGTGTACTTAGTAAAGGCACTACATGGCAAGCAGATCCTAATGAAGTGGCCGCCAGTTTTTTGCTACCGATATCACATTTGAGCAACCAGCAAAATTGGCAACCTCTCCCTTTTGAGCGAAATGGTAAAACCATTACTTTGCAAGGTTTGATGACCCCCCATGGACTGCTTTGGGGAGCAACCGCGAGCATAATTAACAACTTTATCAAGCAGCTCGCCCTACCAGTTTAATTATCCTGCTTTTAGGGTTACACAGCCACATAGAAACGTTATCATGTGGCACCGTTCAAAGACAGATATACCTTCCCCTAAGTTACTGAGCAAAGTATGTAAAGGGGACTACATTTTAGGTATAGCGTTTAATAGGAAAATGAGTAGCAAATTATGATCAGTGCATTCGATATGTTTAGTATTGGTATTGGCCCATCGTCATCTCACACAGTTGGCCCAATGCGCGCTTCGCGTTTATTTGTAAACGAATTAGAAGAAAAAAACATACTTACAAACGTCACCGATATTAAAGTAGAGCTGTTTGGTTCATTAGGCCAAACGGGCATTGGCCATGGCTCAGGTAAAGCCGTGATCTTAGGCCTTGCCGGTTATGATCCAGAAACCATTGATGCTGATTTAGTCGATGATATTCTCGCGAAAATCGAAAAAGAACAGGTTATTTACTTAAACCAAAGCCATAAAGCTAATTTCCCAAAGCAAGGTGCGATTGTATTCCATCGTCGTAAAACATTACCTAAGCATTCAAATGCGATGGAAATCATTGCGAGCCAAAATGGCGAAAAACTTTTTAGTAAGGTGTATTACTCAATCGGTGGTGGCTTTATCGTAAGTGATGAAGAGTTCGAGAACGAAAAACAAAAAGCGCTCGAAATCCGCGAAGAAAACCCAGCACCTTATCCATTCAATACTGCTAAAGAGTTATTAGAGCTGTGTCGCGAATCAGGGTTTAGTGTATCAACGCTTATGATGCATAACGAAAAAACTCTTCGTAGTGAAAAAGACATCAAAGATGAGCTGTTTAATATTTGGCAAGTCATGAAAGCCTGTATTGAACGTGGTATGCGCACAGAAGGTATCTTACCGGGCGGCTTAAAAGTAAAACGTCGTGCACCTAGTTTACACCTTAAATTAAATATTGAGGTAAACAACGATCCATTACGTGCTATGGATTGGGTTGATTTATTTGCCCTTGCAGTGAACGAAGAAAATGCAGCTGGCGGCCGTGTTGTTACTGCACCAACCAATGGTGCTGCAGGTATTTTACCAGCGGTATTGATGTATTATCACACTTTCATTAAAGAAGTAGACCGAGATATTGCCACCCGTTATTTATTAACAGCTGCGGCAATTGGTATTTTGTATAAAAAGAATGCCTCAATTTCGGGTGCTGAAGTAGGTTGCCAAGGCGAAGTGGGTGTTGCTTGCTCAATGGCAGCGGGCGCACTAACTGAAATAATGGGTGGTAATGTTGTGCAAGTTGAGAACGCTGCTGAAATCGGCATGGAGCACAATCTAGGTCTTACCTGTGACCCTGTTGGTGGCCTTGTGCAAGTACCGTGTATTGAACGTAATGCGATGGGTGCTATAAAAGCAATCAATGCGTCACGCCTTGCAATGCGTGGCTCTGGCGAGCAAAAAGTGACCCTTGATAAGGTAATTAAAACCATGCTCGACACAGGTAATGATATGAAAACCAAATACAAAGAAACCGCTCGCGGTGGCTTGGCGGTTAATATCATCGAGTGTTAATTTACAGCACGTCTTCAGCACATAAAAAAGCCGCTTTAAAGCGGCTTTTTTATCTCTATTTTACTGGTAACTCAATATTTTCGAAGAGCTTATCAACATCTTCTTGGTTACGTAATAAGCTTGCTCGCTCAACTAACTCTTTAGTTAAGTGTGGTGCAAAACGCTCAATAAAATCATACATGTAGCTGCGTAAGAAACTGCCTTTTCTAAAACCAATTTTAGTGGTGCTTGCTTCAAATAAGTGACTAGCATCAATACACACCAAATCATTATCAGTTACTTGATCAATGGCCATTGATGCTACAACCCCCACCCCAAGTCCTAAACGCACATAGGTTTTGATTACATCCGCGTCCGTTGCAGTAAATACAATATGCGGCTCAAGCCCATGAGCATTAAAAGCTTTATCTAATTCAGATCGACCTGTAAAACCAAACACATAAGTTATAAGGGGATATTTAGCAACATCTGCAACTGTTAAGTTATCAGCCTTTTGCGCCAGTGGATGTGTTTTTGCAACAACGATACTGCGATTCCAGTGATAACATGGCAGCATCACTAGATCAGAGTATAAATGCAAAGCCTCTGTTGCAATGGCAAAGTCTGCGTCACCGCGCGCTGCGGCGTCCGAAATTTGCTGCGGCGTACCTTGATGCATGTGCAACGATACTGCTGGGTATTTTTTCATAAAGCCCTGAATAACATTGGGTAATGCATAACGTGCTTGGGTATGTGTTGTAGCAATATTTAGCTTACCTTGATCCGGTAAAGTATGTTCATTGGCAACCGCTTTAATACCCTCAACTTTTGATAGTATCTCGCGTGAAATATTAATAATTTCGTTACCCGCACTGGTTACGTGCGTAAGGTGTTTACCACTACGACCAAAAATTTGTACGCCGAGCTCATCTTCAAGCATACGTACCTGCTTTGAGATCCCCGGTTGAGAAGTAAATAAACTTTCTGCTGTCGCTGAAACATTTAGTTTATGATTTTGGACTTCGACTATATATCTGAGTTGTTGTAATTTCATGGCTGCATTGTAAACGTTGTTATTGTTTATTTATAAAGGCTGCAAAGCGCAATGCCAAGTGATATTTCATCGCGCTATACTTTTATATCGATTGTTTCTAAGGCTAACACAATAAATTACTGCTCGGTAGCCGTGTTTACTCGCAAAATATTCAATAAAGATGCTGCTTTAACGCTATACTCATTAAAAAGTAGTAAACATCAGAAGTTTATTCTAGATAAGTAACCGCAAAACTATCCAGATCTAATCTTTTTAATGTAAGATAAAAAAATTAGATAGTTAAAACTGAGATTTAGTAATGATTGTTTCTATCATCATCATGCTCATTGTTGCATTAATCGTAATCGCACTGTGGGTAAGTGCTGTGCAGCAACACAAAGAAAAACAAGAAGCTGAGCGCCGCAAAGAACTAACAAAACAAAAAAAAATTATCGAAGAGGCAGAAGATGTACTTCTTAACAGTACGAACATCCCTATGTCTGAAAACACCTTACGCATTATTCAACGACGTATTTATGATGCACTAGCAAGCATGGTGCAACTTTCGCCAAACTCAAGAGAATTAAAAAATCGTTTAAAAGAATCAAAAGAACGCTTAACCGCTCCTCTCGAAGTCAACAACACAGAAGCGTTAGTATTACCAGATAACGACAAACAACTTATTTCACTTATCCAGGGTATAAAGAAACTGCGTACCTTACTTCGCTCTGAACATGGCAAAGGCAAAGTCGATAGCCAAGTTTTTGTTGCCGAAGATAAACGTCTGGAAAAACTTCAATTACGTATTAATGTCGAAAGCCAAATTAAGCGAGGTATGTCTGCTCGCTCTGCCAATATGGTTGGCTCTGCGAGACAATACTTTGAAAAAGCACTCGCAACACTATCATCTGTTAGTTACAGCGATGAATATGTTAATAGTAAAAAACAAGAAGTTGAAAATTACTTAGAAGCGATAAGCTCTGAACTGAAAGCATCTAATGCAACGTCACTTAAGAAAAAAGCAGAGCAAGAGCAAGACGACTTAGACGTGTTATTCGCACCAAAGAAAAAGTGGTAAACCACTTTTTCTTTGTGCTTACTTTATTTAGTTGGTGTTTAAGATAAAAACGCGAACTTAACAATAAACAATGCTGTTAACACCCACACACTAATACTGATTTCATCTTTTTTACCACATACCAACTTCACCGCAGTATACGAAATAAAACCCAGTGCGATACCGTGCGCAATCGAGAAAGTTAACGGCGTCATTAATAATACCACGCTCACTGGAATGGCATCTGTCATATCATCCCAATTTACCAGCTTTAAGTTTTGCATCATTAAAACAGCAACATACAAAATCGCACCTGCCGTTGCATACGCAGGGATCATCCCGGCTAGTGGTGCAAAGAACATCATTAACAAGAAACAAATACCCACAACAACAGCTGTAAGACCTGTACGACCACCTACAGACACACCCGCTACAGATTCAATGTATGACGTTGTCGTTGAAGTACCAAGCATTGAGCCTGCAATCGTTGCTGTGCTGTCGGCACTTAACGCACGACCTAGGCGTGGCATTTTACCTTGCTCATCAGCAAGACCTGCCTTTTGCGTTACAGCAACCAAGGTGCCTGAAGTGTCAAACAAATCAACAAATAAGAAGGCAAAGATTACCGTTAACATTGAAATTTCTAATGCTGCAGCAAAATCCAGTTGCATAAAGGTTGGCGCAATTGAAGGTGGCATTGAAATAATCCCTTGATACTCCACAAGGTCTAAGCCAAGGGCGATAGCCGTAACCAATAAAATGCTAATTAGCACGCCGCTTTTCATGTCGCGATATAGAAGAGCCGCAATAACAAAAAAGCTAAAGATAGCCAGTAAAGGACCAGGAGCTGTGATGTCGCCTAACTGCACTAAGGTTGCAGGGCTTGCTACGATAATCCCGGCGTTCTTCAATGCAATAAGCGCTAAGAAAGCACCGATACCTGTGGCAATCGCACGCTTTAATACCAGAGGGATCGCATCAATGATCCACTCTCGCACCTTAAATAGGCTTAAACACAAAAAGATACAGCCAGACATAAATACTGCGCCAAGGGCAGCTTGCCAAGTGTGGCCCATGCCCAAAACAACACCATAAGTGAAGAAGGCGTTTAAGCCCATACCCGGAGCAAGTGCTAATGGGTAGTTTGCCCATAAACCCATAATAAAACAGCCAATTGCTGCAGCAATACAGGTTGCTACGAATGCCGCACCTTGATCCATTCCCGCTTCTGCTAGCATGGCAGGGTTAACAAATACAATGTAAACCATGGTAATGAATGTTGTGATGCCAGCAATAGTCTCGCGGCGCACAGAAGTGTTGTTTTCAGTGATTTTGAAAAGTCTTTCGAACATATTGAACTTTAAGTTGAGATTAATTGG
The DNA here is from genome assembly GCF_051235485.1 of Pseudoalteromonas nanhaiensis. Taxonomy (NCBI): domain Bacteria; kingdom Pseudomonadati; phylum Pseudomonadota; class Gammaproteobacteria; order Alteromonadales; family Pseudoalteromonadaceae; genus Pseudoalteromonas; species Pseudoalteromonas nanhaiensis. The sequence goes on from NZ_JBPNYQ010000002.1 coordinate 342,811, forward strand.
CTAATTTTATCATATTTTATCTCAATAAGAGGACATTTTACCTTGCAATGTTCTAAACTAATAAGGTCTTTTATTTCAAGAAAATAACTAAACTATGTCTGATAATTCGCCAGTAGGCTTAGATTTAGAGCAACAGCTTGATAATGTACTTGCCTTTATAACCCAACCCGATAAAGGGTCGGCGCCAGATAAAAGTACTCAATCTGTTGAAAACGTACTAAACAAAGCTTTGTATTATTTAAAAAATGAACAGCCTCCCCTTGCTGCCAAATGGATGCGTTTAGCTGCTATGGCAGGTAATCATAGGGCACAATTTTATATGGGGCTGTTTTTCATCAAAGGGCAAGGTGTACCGCACAGTGTATTTCATGGCGCGGTGTGGCTAAGTCTGGCAAGTAGTCAGGGTTATGAGCCTGCAAGCGCAGCTCTTAACGACCTTCGTAAACACATCAGTACGCGCCGATTACAAGACGCGCAAAGCTATGCAGCTACCTTGTATGAACAAATCCACCAGCAACAGTTTGCTCATTTAATTCCTCGCGATCCTGACGCCAGCTAACACGCGTCAGGTTCTACAACTCATTAATGCACTCTTGTCAGTTTACTCTTAAATGAGGTGAGAGCTGCGCCTATCACAAGCAATAAGATATCAAGAAGCTCAAGCTACATATGGCCTTTGTTTAGCTAAATATGAGTTTAGAGATACGAGATACGAGATACGAGATACGAGATACGAGATACGAGATACGAGATACGAGATACGTTGTAAGTATAATTAAAAAGTGCGTTGTGAAGTAAAGACTTATCTAATCATTTGTTTGAGGAAAACAAATGGCGGAGTGGACGGGACTCGAACCCGCGACCCCCGGCGTGACAGGCCGGTATTCTAACCAACTGAACTACCACTCCAACGCGTACTTACAAATTGTCGAAAATTGGCGGAGTGGACGGGACTCGAACCCGCGACCCCCGGCGTGACAGGCCGGTATTCTAACCAACTGAACTACCACTCCAACG
>NZ_JBPNYQ010000002.1:343921-373651 GCF_051235485.1 Pseudoalteromonas nanhaiensis
CCACATTTTCGTTGCTGACTGAGTCTCCCCTGACAGCGGCGTGAATAATACGAATCACCCTCTGGTTCGTCAAGGGGTTTTTTGTATTTTTACAGGTTTTTTAGTCATCTGACATCGAAAGGTTTAAAATTTCACCTGATTTGTCATTTTTTGAGCCATTTTTGCCGACTTCATTTTCTTTCGCTGCTTGCTCATCATTTTCAGTTTTATTTTTTTTCTTTAAAAATGGCAAAGAAACTTTAAATTTAAGTGGTTTTTTCTGCACAAAAATTCGAATCGCTAGCCACCCTAACAGTAGAACGATTAAATTTCCAACAACAATGAGTATCACCATTAGTGTAGTGGACGCTTTTTGTTCCTCTTCAATAATTCGTTGCTGCTCAGCTTGGGCTTCTAAATCGATTTCAGGGCGAACAATTTCTGGTACAGCTTCGATGGGTCGCTCAATTTCAAATTTATAAGTAGGTAAAGTAGCCATAAATTCACGGTCATTTATATTGCTACCAAATACAGATAGCTCAACACTGTATCTACCCCAGTCATAATTTTTAATTGCAAGTTCACGCATTTGTGATTTATCCGCATCAATTGAGAACATTTGCTCTTCATTATTCGGATAATAGATTTTCCCCTGAATGAGCACGGTTTCAGGTTTGACGATTTCAGGATTTAAGGTGATCGTTAAAATGTGGTCATCTTCATCTTGCTCAGCAAGCGCTATTTCATAATCAAAAGGAGGCTCGTGCACCACAATCGGTTTTTGTACCACGGTGCGTTTCAGTATTGGCGTTTCGATATAAAGCTCTGGTTGCCACTCACCTGCAGGAAACGTCAGTTTAAATTCGCCAGTAAATACGCCATCAAGCGGGCGCTCATCAAAACCACGGCCATCATCTCTAAACTCAGTGACACTTTGCGTACCGGCACCAAAGTTTGAGTAATCACTATTATTAGTACTGACAAAATCGACATTCAAACTAATCACATCACGAAACTGCCCCACTTCGATGGGTTCTCCATCATTTAATACGCGACCAGTCAGTTTCACTGTCTCTCCGCGAAATAGCATCGGCGGTAAAGGATCTACATCTAATTCAATTTCTCCCATCACCATAATACGGCTTCCTGGCAAGATTTTGCCAACAACCTGCCATGGGCCCGGCATAGGATTAGTAATAGTGACTAAGTCATAACTGAGCTCATCATACCAATCAAGATCATGATTTTTCACTGAGTCTGTGGCGTAATACTTAGTCCCATCAGGACGAACCAATACAACGGCAGGTGCACCGCGGTTACGAAAGAACAGTAAGGTTACTTTATCGATTTTATGATCGATGCGAAAACGGTTTTCTAACAGAGGAATTTCATTTTTAACCCCATCCCGAGCTAATGGCGTTATCTTATCTTGTGCTGTTGTAAATCCCATACAAGGCATTAAGCACAGTATTCCTGCTAGTAGCTGTTTTCTCATTTCATTACCTTATTCTGCACGCCATAAACATTGACCACCCTTTGCCACTAAATCTAAACGTTCTTCATGGGCAGCTTGCTCTTGTTCGGTTGCTCTTAATACCACAAGGGGTGCTCTGTCGGCACTAAGACGACGAATACCACCCGTTTGATGTGTTGAGCCTTCATCTTTATTTTGATTGAGGTTCAGCTTTACTTGTCCACCGGTCATTGCCAAGTAAACATCTGCTAGAATCTCGGAATCCAGTAATGCGCCGTGTAAAGTACGCTTTGAGTTATCAATATCATAGCGGCGACAAAGCGCATCAAGGTTATTCTTTTGACCTGGATGCAAGTCACGCGCCATTTTCAAGGTATCAAGTACACTACATACATCGGCAGTATTCGGAAAACCTTGATTTAACAATGCAAACTCGTTGTCCATGTGGCCGATATCGAACGCAGCGTTATGAATAACAAGCTCTGCGCCACGAATATACTCTAAAAACTCATGGGCAATTTGGTGGTACAAAGGTTTATCACGCAAAAATTCATTGGTGATACCGTGTACGTCTATCGCTTCTTCTTCTATTTCACGTTGTGGATTGATATACACATGAAAGTTGTTGCCAGTAAGACGGCGATTCACAAGTTCAACACAACCGATTTCAATGATGCGGTGGCCTTGCTTTGGGTCAATACCCGTGGTTTCTGTATCTAAAACTATTTGTCTATGTGCCATATCGTCTTAAGCCTGACTCTGGTATCTTTCTATATTCACTTTATTGTACACAATATCAAGGTAAAACAGTGCAGAAAACCGTAGAGATTTACACCGATGGATCATGTTTAGGAAATCCAGGGCCTGGAGGGTATGGCATCGTGATGCGATACAACGGCCACGAAAAGCACTTGAGTCAAGGCTATACCCTAACAACCAATAATCGGATGGAAATGCTCGCAGCTATCGTTGCACTAGAAACCCTCACCCGCTCTTGTCACGTCATTCTTACTACCGATAGTCAATATGTGAAACAAGGCATTGAGTCATGGGTCGAAAATTGGAAAAAACGCGGCTGGAAAACTGCAGCTAAAAAACCAGTTAAGAATGTCGATTTATGGAAACGACTCGATGCAGCATGCCAGCAACACGAGGTAGAATGGCGCTGGGTAAAAGGCCATAGCGGCAACAAATATAATGAAATTGTTGACGATCTAGCCCGCGAAGCCGCTGGCAGCGATCAATTACTTGAAGACACAGGTTACGACGGTAATTAAAATTACCTTAAAAGAAACTTAGCGCAGGCCGTTTTATATTTTTGTTATATGTTATAAGATTTGGCTATAAAGAAATATAAAGGACTCATTATGGCTCTGCGCATTCACTCTTTTTTTCATCAACAAAGCGCCACTCTCTGTTATTTAGTCAGTTGTGAAAGCACTAAAAATTGCTTGCTGATTGATGCGCCAGCTGATTTTGATATGCCAAGTGGAGAGTTAAGTTTTACCACCGCCAATGAGATCATCAACTATATAAAGACTGAGCAGCTGACACTACAATGGCTTCTTGAAACTCATGCCCATGCTGATCATATCACCGCAGCAAGTTATATAAAGCAGCAATTACAAGACACACACCCTTGTAAACTCGGCACTGGCGAAGGGATCACACAAGTACAAAAGCACTTTAGCCAACTTTACAATCTGGATATGCCGTGTAATGGCGAGCCTTTTGATGCTTTATTTGCTAATAAAGCGCAATTTAAGTTAGGTAATTACACGGTTGATGTGATTGCCACGCCTGGCCACACTCCTGACAGTGTCTGCTATCACATTGATGGCAATGTATTTGTCGGTGACACTTTCTTTATGCCAGACAGTGGCACAGCACGCTGTGACTTTCCCGGCGGCAGCGCAGGCGAATTATATGATTCACTACAACAAATTTTAGCGTTTCCTGACGATACAGTGCTTTGGATGTGCCATGACTACCAACCTGATGGTCGACCTTTAGCAAACAAAACCACGGTTAAAGAGCAGCGTGAGCAAAACATTCACTTAAAAGGAGATAAACAAGATTTTATTGCAACACGTGAAAACCGCGATGCAACCTTGGCAGTGCCAAAACTACTGCATCCTGCTATTCAATTAAATATTCGTGCAGGTCAGTATCCAAGTAAAACAGACACGCAACAGCATTATCTAGCTATCCCGCTCACAGTGCTGCTTTGATGTTTGTCTAAGCCCTGCTCCTTTCACTGGCGAAAATTGCGGCCTTGCATGCCATTTAGGTTTAATTGGTGTCAGCGGGGCCACACGCTTTCTAGCCACCAGCATATACACACTGCCCATTGGCTTTAAATATTGCTGGCCAAAACTGCGCCACGCAGCAAAGCGCGATAAGCGGTTACCTCTTGCAAGCGATGAATGGATAAAACGCTCATCAGAGATTATTTCAAAGCCTAATAAATTCAACCAATCTTTTACTCGTGATGGCGTAAAAAACCGCCCTGTCCACGGTAGCTTTTGGCGGCTAAAAGGTAATAATTGCGCCAATCCACACAAACTAAACGGGTTAAAGCCTGTGATCACGATGTAACCACCGGGGATCAAAGTACGATGCGCTTCACGTAAGATATGGTGCGGATCAGAATGATATTCTAAACAGTGCGATAATATGCAGGCATCAACACTGTGCTCATAAAACGGTAACTCGTCTACATCAGCAATAACACCGGTAAATAAGCCCTGCTCTGCTACGCAAACTTGATGCTTAATAGGACTTTCACTGGTTGCCAGCTCACCACTTAAATTACCGAGTTTGAGCATGTGATAACCAAACATGCGCGGCAGCCATGGTGTTAGCTTACGTTCAATTTCAGCACGTAAATAGTCACCATGAGGGAACTGCTGCCAAGAGTATGGCTTAGGACCTTCTTGAAAACTAAGGGCTGGTTTCATTTTCTGAGCTCGTTATACTGTGTGTTAACTGTCACTTTATAGAGCAATTAAACATGGTGCAAGTTAAAGCAATTAAAGCCTTTTCTGATAACTACATTTGGTGCATCAGCAATGAAGCTGAACAAACAGCGTGGGTGGTCGACCCAGGACAGGCAGAGCCCGTTCTAAATTACCTAAGCGAAAATAACTTATCACTCGCAGGGATTTTAATTACCCATCATCACTATGATCACACCGATGGCGTTGCAGCCTTGGTAAAAGCATTTCGTGATATCCCGGTGTACGGACCAAGACACAGCCCTTTCAAAGGCATTAGCCATGGCGTTTGTGAAGCGGATAAGGTGACGGTGTACGATTACACTTTTACTGTGCTTGCGACACCAGGGCATACTCTCGATCATGTTTGTTACATTAATGACGAGTTAAGTTTTACTGGCGATACTTTATTTAGTGCAGGCTGCGGACGATTATTTGAAGGCAGTGCTGAACAAATGTGGCACTCTTTATGTAAATTAAGAGCTCTGCCTGATGAGTGTAAAATCTACTGCACTCATGAATACACGCAGGCCAACTTGGCCTTTGCAAAAGCTGTTGAACCAAATAACGAATACCTTCTCAACTACAGTGATAAAGTAGATGCACTGCGAGAAAGCGGCAAAATTAGCTTACCGACTCAATTAAGCGTTGAGAGGCAAATAAACCCCTTTATCCGTTGTCATTTTCCACACATAACTGATGAGCTTCCAAGCGAGCTGAAAGAAAATCTTGATCTAGCTGAACCTTGGCAACGCTTTGCGGGTCTCAGAGCCTGGAAAGATAATTTTTAAAAGTGTAACTCTACCGATTACATTTTTTCTATATTTAGATCAACACCTTGCAATAATGAGCTGACATATACTGGTCATAAAGTGGCAATATGTGCTTATAGCAGGTAATATTCGCCGAGTTTTTTTACCTGATTATATAGGTATATATGTATAAGTCTCCTTTAGTTATAACTCTTGCGCTGGTACTAAGTGGTTGTCAGTTAACAGCTTCTAACTCAGATACCACGGCTAATAATGATGTTGAGCAACAGCTCAATGGCGCAAGCCCAAGTGACGTTAATGATGCACTAATGATTAACGCACAGTATCAACAGGTCGCAGATCTTGATGAGCCACCACCGGTATTTGATGATGTATGGGAGCGTATTCGTTACCAACTTTCGATTGATGTGCCACAAAACCGCCCAGTGGTTGCTGAGCGTAACTACTATGCGCGTCATCAGGCATATTTAGACCGAATCTCTAAGCGTGCAGAGCCTTACCTGTACTTTATTGTCGAAGAAGTCGAGAAGCGTCAAATGCCAATTGAAATTGCGCTTTTACCGATTGTAGAAAGTGCTTTTGACCCATTTGGTTATTCACATCGCAGTGCCTCGGGCATCTGGCAATTCATGCCACAAACTGGTGAGCGTTTTGATTTAAAACAAAACTGGTGGTACGACGGTCGTCGTGACATTGTACAGTCGACCCGTGCAGCACTTGATTATTTGTCATATCTTCACAAAACCTTAGAAGGCGATTGGTTAAATGCCATCGCAGCCTATAACTCAGGTGAAGGCCGTTTGCTACGAGCTATTAAAAAGAATCGTAAAAAGCATTTACCAACAGACTTTTGGTCTTTGGATTTACCAAAAGAAACGACCTCGTATGTACCTAAACTGTTAGCACTGTCTGATCTAGTTAAACGCAGTGACGAGTTTGGTGTTAAGTGGCAACCAATTATTAATGCTCAAGTAGTTGAAGCGGTGAATGTAGGTAGCCAAATTGACTTAGCGCTTGCAGCTGATATGGCAGGTATTAGCTTAACTGAACTTTATCGTTTAAACCCGGGTTTTAATCGCTGGGCGACCGATCCTAATGGACCGCACTTTTTATTATTACCGTCTGATAAAGTTGAAGGGTTCTCTGCAAAACTAGCAAAAACAGAGCAAAAAGACCGTCTGCGTTGGCAACAATACGTGGTTGCGCGCGGTGACAGTTTATCTGTGATTGCGAAGAAGTTTTCTACTAGTACGAATGCTATTAAAACACTGAATAAACTCTCATCGAATACTATTCGTGTTGGTCAGCAATTACTTGTACCACTGAGTGATGGTGAGATAAATAGCCAGCATTTACCAAAATCAGTGCGTATGGCTGCTAATAAAGTAACACGTAAAAAGCTAAGCCATAAAGTCGCCAGTGGCGATACGCTGTGGGATATTAGCCGTGAGTACGATGTGACCATTGCAGAGCTTGCAACATGGAATAAACTTAAAAAAGATGCTGTATTACGTGTTGGTCAAAAGCTAACTGTATATAAAGAAGAAAAGTCACAACTGGCTGCTACTCAAATCAAAGAGCGCACCATAACTTATAAAGTCCGTCGTGGTGATTCATTAGCACGCATTGCTGCTAAGTTTAATGTGTCTGTAGAAGATATTATTAAATGGAACTCATTAGCTGGGCAAAAGTACATTCAACCTGGGCAAAAACTTAAGTTAAAAGTTGATGTAAGAAGCGCATAATTGCTTCACCTTGTTAATCAAAAAAAAGAGCGCCTAATGGCGCTCTTTGTCTCTCTCATTTAGTATTTATGCTTCAATGCCCATAAGTGTAATAACTCATTAGCAATGGTCGCTGCGGCAATCGCCGTTAATTCACTTTGGTCATAAGATGGTGATACTTCAACCACATCCATACCGACCATATTAATGCCTTTCAATGCACGAAGTACTTTAAGTACTTTATCGCTAGTTAAGCCACCACACACTGGTGTGCCAGTACCCGGCGCGAATGCTGGATCAAGACAGTCAATATCAAAGGTTAGATACACAGGTAAGTCACCCACGCGCGCTTTAATTTGCTCTGCAATATCTTGCGCTGGCAAATCATTAGCAGCCATTGCATCAATCACTGCAAACTCATGCTTGCTCTGATCAAAGTCAGTACGAATACCGATTTGAATGCTGTGATCAACATCAATCAGCCCTTCCATAGGTGCATGATAAAACATAGTACCGTGATCATAACGTGAACCATTGCTGTAAGTATCGGTGTGGGCATCAAAGTGAACTAATGCCATTTTACCGTGCTGTTTAGCATGAGCACGTAGTAGTGGCAAAGTCACAAAGTGATCGCCACCTAAACCCAATAATGTTTTACCTTGACGAAGAATTTGCTCGGCCGCTAATTCTAATTGCGCGGTAAAATATTCTGGGTCGCCTACTGGGTAAGTAAAATCACCGGCATCAGCTAATTTTAAGCGCTCAAATAATGGGAACGTCCAAGGATACTTGGTTTCTTCCCATGCAAGGTGCACTGAAGCACGACGAATTGCATCAGGGCCTAAACGTGCACCTGGGCGACCTGAGGTCGCTAAGTCAAATGGTAAACCTAGCACCACCACATCGGCATCGATTGCAGTGATGTTTTGCACCATCGGCTGACGTAAAAACGTCATGCCGTTTGAGTACAACGAATGATCTGTATGGTCAAACAATGTCGACATTGCTTATAACTCTTCTAAATAAGTGTAACCGTTTAAGCCAGTTTGCAGCTCATCTAATACGCTTTGCTGCTCAGTTTCTGGCAATTTAGCTGCTACCAGCTGGGCATAAGACTGCTGGAAGCTTTCTACATCTAAATGCACGTAACGCATCATGTCAGCAACGGTATCACCTTCGTTAATCTCGGTGATTTGCGCCTGACCTTGTTCATCCATTTTTATGATTGCACTGTGCGTGTCGCCAAATAAGTTGTGCATATCACCTAAAATTTCTTGATAAGCACCTACTAAGAAAAAGCCCATTAAATAAGGTTTTTCTTCACTAAATGCAGGTACTAGCAATGTGCTTTCAATACCTTGACCGTCTACATAGTGCTCCATAGCACCGTCTGAGTCACAGGTAATATCAAGTAACACAGCACGCTTTTGTGGAGCTTCTGTTAAACCACTTAAAGGCAGAACCGGAAACACTTGGTCAATGCCCCATGCATCAGGTAATGACTGGAACAATGAAAAGTTCACAAAAAACTTATCTGCTAATCGCGCATTTAATTCATCAATAATTGGGCGATGAAAACGGTTTTTGTTATCCATGTGTTTGTTAAGCTCATAACATACACGTAAGTTAACTTGCTCCGCCCATGCTCGCTCAGTTAAATCTAATAAACCAAGTGCAAACTGATTATGTGCCTCAGCTAAATCGCCTTGGCTATCATGATAAATTTCGATTAATGCACGGTCATCATTGTCATCACTTAACTGCTGCCATGATGTCCACATATTTTTTAATAAAAGTGGTGCATCAGCGGCTGGCGCTTGAATGTCTTCTGGTACATAGCTTTCGGTGCCAATAACATTTGAAATCAATACGGCATGGTGCGCTGTTAATGCACGACCTGACTCAGAAATAATGCGCGGCATTGGCTGCTCATATAACTTACAGGTGTCACCAATGGTGTATACGATGTTATTAGCATATTCACTTAGGCTGTAGTTCATTGAGTTATGAGACTGGCTACGAGTGCCGTCGTAATCAACCGCTAAACCGCCGCCCACATCTAAGCAATCAATTTGTGCACCTAACTTGCGTAACTCGCAGTAAAAACGCGCAGCTTCGCTCACACCTAAACGCACATCACGGATGTTTGCCATTTGCGAACCTAGGTGAAAGTGTACAAGTTGGATCAAATCGAGTTGGTCAGATGCTTTTAAGCGATTAACCACGCTCAATACTTGCGATGCTGATAAACCAAATTTTGATTTTTCGCCACCGCTTGCTTGCCATTTACCCTTACCTTGCGATGCTAAACGTACACGAATACCAATACGTGGTTTTACATTTAACTCTTTTGCTTGGCTAAGCACCATGTCTAGTTCAGATAGTTTCTCTAGAACAATGTAAACCTTATGGCCTAGCTTTTCGCCAATCAGTGCTAAACGAATGTATTCTTGGTCTTTGTAGCCATTACATACAATCACCGCACTGGTTTTTTCAGCCATTGCTAATACGGTTAATAGCTCAGGCTTACTGCCCGCCTCTAAGCCCAATTGTTTCTTTTCAATATCAGCTTGGCTTGCAACAATTTCTTCAACAACTTCGCGTTGTTGATTTACTTTAATTGGGTAAACAAGCAAATAATCTTTCGGGTAACCATAGTTCTCAATTGCTGTGTTAAATGCCTGACACAAGCTATGTACTCGATGATGTAAAATTTGTGGAAAACGAACCAACGCAGGCAAGCTTAAGCCTTTGTCTTGTAATTGCTGTGCGATATCGATTAGTGCAATGGTTTGCTCTGGGGCATGGGCCTTTGGCGCAACATACACATCACCTTGATCATTAATACCAAAGAAACCTTGGCTCCAATGACGAACATTGTAACTCGTGCGAGCTTGTTCTAGTGATGTTGTTTCTTTCATCTATCTTTCTCTTTATTTTAGTAATGCCAAAATTGGCAAGCGGTAATTGCGCGCATTAAAAGAAAAATAGTGATTCAAGTCCAACAAGAATTTTTACTCGTAACGAGTGATTTTTGATGTGAAAAATTAATCGTTTATCGACTAATAATTTTAAAGTCTAAACAGACAGTTAAACTTTGGTGCTTAAGGGATAACTTTGTTTATTTCATCTGCTTTAGTAGAGCTTGAACCAAGCAGCCGCCATGCCTCATACTGCTCATTATTTACCCAGGTAATCCCGATATATTCCTGCCAATGTTGAAAATCTTTCGAGCGATACCTTTCAAGCCCACAACCCCCTGCTGCAAACGCTGTTCGGCAAAGCTTTACTGTAAGGTATGTGCCATCATAGCTAAGTTGTGTTCGTTCTTCAGAACAGTAACTCATAAGGCGAGTAGGAAATGTAACAATGACTCTGGAGGTTATCTTGCCAGCATCATTAAAAACACCACTAAGAGACTGGCATGAGTTTAAGTAAAACTCGGCGTTATCAATAATAAGGTCGGGTTGTTTGTTTTGTAGCTGTTCAGGTATTGTGTGTTTTTTATCACACGCAATGAGCAGCAAAGCTATAAAAAGCCACATGACCTGCAAGGATTGTTTAGTAATAACGTTAACCTCACAAAAACAAAGCTTTAAATAGCTCTCACAATTACTGATTAAGTCCCAGTTCCATAAATAAACTTTGCGGGCTGTCAGTGTAGTTGCCAAATGGGCCACAACGATGAAAGCCTAAATTTTCGTACAAACTAATTGATTCAGTTTGCTTAGGACCCGTTTCAAGACGAATTAGCGGGATTTGTTGTTCACCAGCATGATGCAATAAGATTTGCATAATTCGGCGAGACAAACCTTTACCTCGATAACTAGGTTTCACATATAGGCGACGGATTTCACCGTATGGTGGGTTGCCTTCTTGCATCACAATCGCTCCGCAGGCAACAATACCATCTTCATTTTTCAAACCTATGGCGTAAACATTAGGCTCAGCCAACTCTTCAACACTTAATGATTGAGCTGTAGCTACGGGGTATAAAGAGTTAATGAGTCGGTCTATATCAGCAAACACGTTTACTACTTCTGGATCATCTGGATTTAAATCGACTAACTGCATAAAACTCCCATTTTTATATGTCTTTTTTGTTAATGATGTTAATAATAGTATCGGATATTAGTGTGATCCTCTACTGTTGTTTTCATTATTCGTTTTTATAGGTACTATCAGACAGTCATGGTATCGCTTAGTTCATCCCGATGTAACTGAAAATACGTTCAAATGATAAAAAACAACGTTTAACGTGAGTAGCCTTGCGGGTTGCCTAGCAGGTTAGTTGTAACTAAAAATCAATGTTCCGTAAATTAAGTTTACATTAGAATTTTTCGCTAACTTAAGACATTAATACCAGTGAAGCGGTATTGCTTAATATCTAAACAATTCACTTCACAATGATTTGTTAACAAACTAACTCACCTTAACCTCTTAAATTAATCAGTATGCCTGCTTGCTACAATTTTGCTCAATAAACACTTTGTTACGGAAAAAGACTGTTCAAACATATTGAAAACCCTATACTGCAAACAAGAAGAAATAAGATGAGGTTATCTCGTGCAGTTTACTCAAGGTATGGAATACTTCTTTTCTGGCTTTAAACTAATTAGCCAAAAGGGGTTAAAACGTTTTGTACTTATTCCTTTATTAATCAATATCCTGCTTTTTGGTAGTTCGCTGTTCTTTTTGTACGGCTGGCTAACTGATGGCTTTGCTTACATGAACTCATTGCTACCAGAATGGCTGAGCTGGCTTGAATGGTTAATGTGGCCGATTGCTGTGCTTGTCATTTTATTTAGTTACAGCATGCTCTTTACCGTTATTACGAACTTTATTGCAGCCCCATTCAACGGCTTGCTCAGTGAAAAAGTCGAACTTTACCTGACAGGTCAAAAAGTCAACGATGATGGTCTGCTTGATACAATGAAAGATGTGCCACGCATGCTAGGCCGAGAATGGACAAAACTTTGCTATTACCTGCCGCGCGCTATAGGCTTTTTTATTCTACTATGGATTTTACCTGTGATTGGGCAAGTTTTATGGGTGCTATTCACCTGTTGGATGTATGCTATCCAATACGAAGATTATGCCTTTGATAACCATAAAATTAGTTTTAATGCCATGAAAGATGACTTAAAACAAAAGCAAACCTTATCATATGGCTTTGGTTTAGCAGTGATGCTCTTAACAGCAATCCCCATTGTAAACCTTATTGTTATGCCGGTTGCTGTATGTGGTGGAACCCGGTTATGGGTTGAAAATTACCGCAGTAAATACCGCTCATAACTTTAACCACGTTAAGCTGATTTCAAATAAAAAAGGCCAATCGAATTGCGATTGGCCTTTTTTAATTTCAAATTGATGTTAACTGTAGAGGCTTTGTGGCACCTTAGTTACATTTAAATGAACGGTCACTTCTTCACGATCATGATATAAATGTTTTGCTTGTAGCTCGTAACTTACACCGTACTTTTCAAGCTCTTCTTTAATCATTTTTAAGCATTCATAGACACTGTCAAAACGCTTCTTCATCGGCAACTTTAAGTTGAAAATCAGCTCGCGGGCATAAGCATTTACTGCCCAGTCAATCATAAGATTCGTTACTTTAGCTGGCTTTTCTACCATGTCGCACACTAACCAGTCGATATTGCGCTTTTCAGGGCGATATTTAAAACCATCGACTCTAAAGTGTTTAACCTGCCCTGTTTCCATTAAATCATCATTCATTGGACCATTATCGATAGCGCTAACAAACATTCCACGGCGTACTAACTGATAAGTCCAACCTCCTGGGCACGCACCTAGGTCAACACCACGCATGCCTGGTTGCATGCGCTCTTCAGCTTCATGAGGTGGAATGAATACATTAAATGCTTCATCTAATTTAAGTGTAGAGCGGCTCGGTGCATCACTTGGCATGCGTAATCGCGGAATACCCATAAAGAATGGCGAATTATTAAATGTATACGAATACCCCACATAAGCGCTGTTATTAGCTAAAAATAACACATGCATGACTGGTTTTTTCTGGGCAAGTTCACGTGTAACCTTTGCACGTTTTTCAAGCGACTTTTTAAGTGGTGTCGAAATCTTTTTGCAGAACTTAGAAAGCTCTTTACCCTCGTTGGTGTCGGGTGTTTCTACACGTAAGTCACCACACTCAGGAAAGTCAACGGTTGCATCAGCAATGGCACTAACGCGGTCTTCAAGTGGCATATTATCCACTAACGTGCCTGTAAACCACTGGCGGGCAAATACCATGTTTTTAAAATCTACTTTTTTTATGATCTCATCGCCGTGGCTTGCATCAAAACATTCGTACACAACAATCCCTGTATTTGGTTTTGTTTTTACGTACCCCGCAAAACCTTGCTCGGCAGCCTGAAAAGTAATTTCAGCAGCGGCATCATTTTCAAAACCACTTCGGCAATAAATAACTACACTCGACATAGATACCCCTTAAAACTTATATCGTGCGGCTTGAACTAACAAAATAGCCCAACCAATAATAAAACAAACGCCGCCAATTGGGGTGATAGGCCCAAGCCATTTCATGCCCGTTAATGCGAGTAAATACAAACTACCGCTAAATAACACAGTACCTGCAATAAAAAAACCACCAGCCCAAGTCAGGTTCATTCCCCACTTAATTAAGATAGCAATCGCTATAAGCGCAAGACCATGCACCATTTGATATTCAGCAGCGGTTTTAAAAATACCAATTGCGTATTCTGATACGCGACTTTTTAAACCATGAGCAGCAAATGCGCCTAGTATTACAGAGAACATACAAAATATACTGCCTGTCATTAAATACAGTTTTATCATTTTTTCTCTCCAATTAAATTAGCCATAAACTGCACAGCGTAATCCGCAGCCTGCTGTAGGTTTTCTTGTTCTGTGATACCACTTTTTTTACGAGGTTTTAGTGAATGGTCACCATCTCTTAGCCATTTGATTTCTGGCGGGTTAACCATTTCAAGCTCAGCAAGCTCTTGTTGATTACCAAACGTATCGCGTTCACCTTGTAGGACTAAAAATGGGCATGGCATATCAACAAAATGTTCTATGCGAAGTTTTTCAGATTTACCCGGTGGGTGAAAAGGATAACCAAAAGCCACAACACCAGCAATATTAGCCAAACCCTGCTCAGTACAAAGCATAGAAGCCATGCGCCCGCCCATCGATTTGCCGCCAATAAATAGCGGCAACTCTGGCTGATGCTCAGCTAAAACTTCGGCAAAATATGCAAGCAGCTTAGGTGCGCGATCAGGAGGTCTGCGCTTACCTGTCTCTTTAGCAATTTGCATATACTGAAAATCAAACAACGCCACATCAATATTTTGCTGACTAATCAATTTAGCCATTGTTTGCATAAATTCGGAGTCGCTACCTGCCCCTGCTCCGTGGGCAAATATAAATTGTGCACGCGCCTTGCCCGTTGCACTTTTAAACCACTGTAACATGTTAATACTCTTGTTCTTGCTCTACTAAGCTCAGCATCCAGTCTTTGAAGGAAACAATTTTACCAAGCTCTGTTTGTGATTCGCGGATCACTAAATAGTAAGCATTTTTACTTTCTAATGAGTGATTAAATGGAATGACGAGTCGACCCGCATCAATATCGGGCTTTGCTAATACGCTATTACCAATAGCGACACCCTGCCCATGTACCGCAGCTTGCAGCACCATAGACGAGTGACTAAAAATTGGCCCTTGGTTAACTTGCACATTTCGTACGCCAGCTGTTTTCATCCACGTTTTCCAGTTTTTACGGGTCGTATCATGCAATAAGGTATGATTCGCCAAATCACTCGGTTGATTAAGCGGTTTTGGGCCTGTTAACAATAATGGGCTACATAACGGCACTAAGTATTCAGTGTGCAGTTTATAAGTTTGCACCCCACTCCAGTGGCCACGACCATAGTAAATAGCAATATCGACATCGTCAGAAAGTGAATTTTCGTCCTGATCTTGCGCTTTAATTCGCACGTCGATTTCTGGGTGTAATTCATTAAATAAACTAAGTCTGGGTACTAACCATTGAATCGCAAAACTTGGCGTCAAACTTACTGTCAGAGAACCTTTCGCACCTCGTGCTAGCAATTTCTCTGTGGCATCAATCAGCTGGGTAAAAATCTCTTTAATATCCAGAAAGTAACCTTGCCCTTCTTCGGTTAACAGCAACGAGCGATTTTTACGTAAAAACAGTTTTAAGCCTAGATGCTCTTCTAAGGTTTTAATCTGGTGACTCACCGCAGCTTGCGTGACATACAACTCCTCAGCCGCTTTGGTAAAGCTCAGATGACGAGCAGCAGCTTCGAAGGCTTTAAGCGCATTTAAGGGAGGTAAACGACGAGACATAAACACCAAGCTTTGAATTAGTTTTTCTTATGCATCGATTATAGCGACACAAATAAAAAAAGGCGACCTTGGTCGCCTTTTTCGTACTAAAATACTTATACTTATATCATTATAAATCGCTTGCACTGGTATCGAGTGGTGCAAAGCTCTTAACTAAGTCATCAACCGCTTTCATTTGCGATAAATAACCTTCAAGCTTACTTAGTGCTAAAGCACATGGGCCGTCACATTTTGCTTCATTCGGATTAGGATGCGCTTCAATAAATAAACCTGCAATACCTAATGCCATGCCACTGCGAGCAAGTTCTGCAGCTTGTGCACGGCGACCATCTGCAGAGTCAGCTCGGCCTCCAGGGCGCTGTAGTGCGTGCGTTGCATCAAAAATTACTGGCGCCATAGGCTTCATGTCATCCATACCAAGCATATCAACCACAAGGTTGTTATAACCAAAGCTAGTACCACGCTCACACAGTGCAACATTGTTGTTGCCCGCTTCATTAAACTTTTTAATGATATGACGCATTTCGTGCGGCGCTAAAAACTGTGGTTTTTTCACGTTGATGATGGCACCTGTTTTTGCCATCGCTACAACTAAGTCAGTTTGTCGAGCTAAGAATGCCGGTAACTGAATTACATCAACAACTTCAGCAACTGGTGCTGCTTGATGTGGCTCATGTACGTCGGTGATAAGCGGCACGTTGAAAGTAGATTTAATTTCTTCAAAGATTTTTAAACCTTCTTCCATGCCCGGACCACGGTATGAGTTAATTGAAGAGCGATTAGCTTTATCAAAAGACGCTTTAAACACGTATGGAATGTTTAGCTTTGACGTTACTTCTACGTAATGTTCAGCAATACGCATTGCTAAATCACGTGATTCAAGTACGTTCATACCACCAAACAAAACAAATGGTTTGTCGTTGGCTAATTCAATCTCGTTAATTTTAATTAACTGGTTGTTCATTTCTATTCCTTAGGGTGCAACAGCTTGTAGCATTAATCCACAAATATAAGCCATGTAAGTACCTACACCATAGCCCAAAACAGCAAGTAATACACCTACTGGCGCAAGTGACGGATGGAATGCTGATGCAACAACGGGTGCTGATGCCGCGCCACCTACATTTGCTTGAGAGCCTACTGCCATATAAAACAGTGGTGCTTTAATTAGTTTCGCGACAATAAGCATTAAGCTTGCATGGGTAATCATCCAAATCACACCCAGTACAAAATACATTGGTGAGTCAAAAATCGCGGTAATATTCATGTGTAAGCCAATTGAAGCAACAAGGATATATAAAAAGCTTGATGCTACTTTTGAAGCGCCAAAAGCTTCAATATGACGAACTTTAGTAAACGATAAACTAATACCAATTGTGGTTGAGATAACGATTAACCAAAAGAATTTACTGTTTAAACTATACTCTTGCGCCCAAGGGAAGTTAGCGCCAAAAAACGGACCTAAAAAGTCGGCACAAAAGTGCGCAAGGCCAGTAATACCAAAGGCAATAGCAATGATCGTCATGTAATCATTTAAGGTTGGCATACGTGCATGCTCTGCGTGATATTTCTCTACACGCTCTTTAAGCTCTTCAATCGCACGGGTATCTGCGCCCGTTTTTGCATCAATCGCTTTATGATTTGCAGCCATTAATAGCAATACGGCCATCCATAAGTTTGCCACAATCACATCAACGGTAACCATTGCAGAGAAGATGTCGCCGCCTACTTCAAACATTTCTTTCATTGAAGCTTGGTTTGCACCACCGCCAATCCAACTACCAGCAATGGTTGTCATACCGCGCCAAACCGCATCAGGGCCATGACCGCCAACGGCCTCTGGGTACACTGCACTCATCACTAAAATAGCAAGCGGTCCGCCAATAACAATACCCATAGTACCCGTTAAGAACATAATTAGTGCTTTTGGACCAAGATTAAGAATTGCCTTTAAATCAATACTAATAGTAAGCAATATCAAGCAAGCTGGCAGTAAATAACGTGATGCCACAAAATAAACATTTGAAGAGTGGCCATCAACAATACCAAAGGTATTGAGTAACGAAGGTAAAAAATAACAAAGTAGTAATGCGGGTACATACTTATAAAATTTTTGGCAGGCAGCATTATTACTGTGAGAGGTTTTAAAAATAAACCCCAAAATAACGGCAAGCAAACCAAGTACGACTGCGTCATTGGTAATTAGCGCACTGTGGGCGTCAGTCATAAATGTTCCTTTAAATTAGTGGTGTGTATTATTATTGTCTTCTATTTCAGCAATTTGGTGCTGAATTATTTCAATAGCAGGATCATCTGGGCATTCATTCACAAAATACTGAAGATCATCTCTTGCCATTTTTGGGCAATCTAACTGATTAAGAAGATAACCCCGATCACGACGCTCATAAGGGTCATCCCCTAATAATTCCATGAGCATCTCTACACAATGAAGTGCATGACCAAATTTACTTTCGCTGATAAACGACCATTTTTGTTGAGCTAGGTAAAGCTTATATAGCTCTTCATCAAATACTAGCTCCAGCGGCTCTTGTTCATCACCATTTTCTTCGCACGCGTTTTCTGGGGTAATATACCAACTTTGTTGGCCTGTACTAGGCTCAATTAAGTAGCCCTCTTCATCACTTATACCTACATGTACATGCACTTCTCCTTGACTCAAGGTAACACTCGCGTCAAGTTCAGCATGCTGTATTAAGTGGCAAAGTAAAATAGCCAACGTTGTTTGTGTGCCACTACGCATAGTAATCGTATAGCGAAAACTATTTAATGTATATTCAGGGACTTTTAAACTAGAAACACTAAATAACCAGTGTTGATAAAACGTATCGAGTAATTTATCAAGACGTTCGTGCGGCTCTTTTATTTCAGAACAAAAAGTAGCTACCGTGTCTTCAAGTTGATTTAGTGTCTCGTAGCAAGCCGATAAATCTACTTGCGGATCCCACTTTAATTCAGCATCAATACAACGATAAAGCACTTTAGATGAATATGCATCGAAGGCTTCATCTTGATAGGATTCATTTTGATCTTCAAACCAAGGAATGGTCATTTATACTGCAACATCTATTTCAAAAAAGAGCAGCTAGTTTACCTACTTTTGACCTAAGTTACCAATACTGAGCGATGAGATACAAAAAAGCGGTACGATGGCGCACGCCATCAAAATACCGCTTAGAGATTCTTACAGAAGAAGTGCTGTTTTAGCAGAAGCTAAATAGCCAATTGCTAATAAGATGACTGTGGTGATCGCAAGTAAAGCGACTTTCATACCCTGTGCGCTTTGTTTTGCTGCAACAACGCCAAGTACAATGTAAAGGATCACTAGAATGATCTTTTCTAATAACCACGATTGCTCTAGAGGGTTAAAGCCCGCCATAACAATTAATGCAACGGCTGATACAAGCAATAAAGTGTCGATACTATGACTACCAATAAACACCACTTTATTTTTTGCTAAAGCGCCCGTCTTTAAACGTGAAAAAGAGCGAACATAAAATAATACTATACTCAACACGGCAAATAACATGTGAGTATGCTTTACTGCTAAATAATCCATACGACCCTAAACTTGTTTTAATTAATCTGGATAACGTACTAGTACGTCTTCTAATTCTTGAACGCGTTCATTAAACACATCAATCAACTTGGGATCAAATTGTTTACCCTTTTGTGCGTTTATTTCTTTTATAACATCATCAAGCGACCAAGGCTCTTTATAGCAGCGCTTATGACGAAGTGCATCATACACATCTGCAAGTGCAACAATTCGGCCAGCTATAGGAATATCTTGCCCTTTTAAACCTTTTGGATACCCTGCACCATCCCAACGCTCGTGATGCGATAAAGCAATAGTAGCTCCAACATTAACAATTTCTCGTTTAGAGTCTTTCAAAATACTATGGCCTTTTTCAGCATGCTGCTTCATCACAGACCATTCATCATCTGTCAGTGGTCCAGGTTTGTTTAATATAGAATCTGGGATACCTACTTTACCAACATCATGAAGTGGCGCTGCAAGGCGAATTAACTCTGCTTCTCGTTTGTCTAAGCCATAGCCTATCGCCAGCTCATAACAAATATGCGATACACGTTTTACGTGGTTGCCTGTTTCTGTTGAGCGTTGTTCGAGTGCTTCGCTTAGCCTAAACACTAGCTCTTGTTGTGTTGCTTCTATTTCTGATTGTAGTTGCACATTTTCGTAGGCTAACTGTACATTTTGCGAAAAAATTTCGATTAGATGGCGCTGTGTGTCGGTAAGGTGTTTTGGAATACCTGATATAAATAACATTGAGTTATGATTGAACTCACTGCAACAATAGGCAAATAAGTAGTTTTCTCGATAAACAATGGTTTTTTCTTTTAAAGCTTGTTGGCAGGCTTGCAGTTGCTCATCATTAAGCACATCTTCAATCGCCTTACCCTCACTGCGTTCAAACTCACCACTGCCCGAAAACACCACTAGCTTCTTTTGGTTATCCTGCGGGTTACTAGCCACTAAACTTGTTGAATACATTGCTTGGTCAACCGTACCGAGCAAAGAAGTAAGCTGCTGCATTACACCTTCGATGAAGCTCTCAAGTGAGTGAGTAGAAAAAATATCGCGTGATGCTTTAATGATTTTTTCAAGACCCAAGCGTGACTGCTCAATCGATAAAATGTCTCGATACGACCGTAAACTCGACATCACTACCGTAAACAGCTTTTGTGCTGTTAATTCTGTTTTCGACTTATAATCGTTGATATCAAAATTGACTATTACTTGTCGCTCTGGGGCTTGGCCCGGTTGCCCCGTTCTTAGGATGATTCGGATATGATTGTTTTTAGCAGTTTCACGGATAAATTTAGCAACCTTTAAGCCGGCATCATCCGTTTCCATAACAACATCAAGTAACACAATTGCCGCATCAGGATGCTCTTGTATAACTTGCTTTGCCTCTTCCCCAGAATAAGCACTTATAAATTCAAGACGCTTGTCTTGAAATTCGAAGTCACTCAACGCAAGCTTTGTTACGGCGTGTACTTCTGGCTCATCATCAACCACGATGACTTTCCAACTACCTTGGAGCACTTCATTTACTTCATCAAGTGCTTCATCCGAAAACAAAAAATCATCCATTATAAGGGATCCTCAAAGGCTATGTACGCACAAGCCTTTTTGTTATTATTTAGGCCATTGTGCAAGTGTTACACGGTCATTACCGCCAAGATCTTTAATTGTAAGTATATGGCTATACGACATTTGTGCAAAAAAATCTTGAACTTTTGCCCGTTGCTGGTAGCCATGTTCAATTAAAAGATAGCCATTTGTTGCTAAATAGTCACGCGCCATAGTAATTATTTGTTTGATGTCAGCCATCCCGTCATCATCTGCGACTAATGCAGATAAAGGTTCAAAGCGCACATCTCCACGGCTCAAATGGTCATCATCATGTTCAATATACGGCGGATTGCTGACAATTAGGTCAAACTTTTCTTTTTTTACTGCACTAAACCAATTACTCAATGCAAAATGAGCATTGTGAATGTTTAGTCGTTGTTTATTTTCTTCAGCTAGTGCAACTGCATCAGCGACCCTATCGACTCCAGTAACCTGCCAAGTTGGCATTTCGCTGGCTAGCGCAAGGGCAATTGCCCCTGTCCCTGTGCCTAAATCAAGCACCTTAGCACTTGCTGGTAATTCTAAACCTAAAGCATATTCAACTAAGGTTTCGGTATCAGGTCTTGGGATCAAAGTTGTTGGATTGACCTTTAAAGGAAGGCTCCAGAATTCACGAAAGCCTACAATATGAGCAACTGGCTCGCCGTTTAAGCGCCGCTGGCATGCTTGTTCAAAAGCAAGTTGTTGCTGCTCGGTAAGTTGTTTTTCTGGCCAAGTGAATAAATAACTGCGGGGTTTATCAAGAATGGATAATAACAATACTTGCGCGTCAAGTTTGGCGCTGTCACTGCTAGGCGTTAATAACGCCGTCGCAGTAACAAGTGCTTGTTCTATGCTTTGCGGCACGATTATTCATCGCCCATCGCAGCAAGTAAGTCAGCTTGGTGTTCTTGCATTAGTGGCTCAATGACACAGCCTAAATCACCTGCAACCACTTCATTTAAACGATAAAGTGTTAAGTTAATGCGGTGATCTGTAATACGACCTTGTGGGTAGTTGTAAGTACGGATACGCTCAGAGCGGTCACCACTGCCCACTAAGTTACGACGTTCTGACGCCTCAGCCGCTTGACGCTTTTCATCTTCAGCTTGTTGTAAACGAGCACCAAGTACAGACATTGCTTTAGCACGGTTTTTATGCTGTGAACGTTCATCCTGACACTCTACAACCACACCTGTAGGAATGTGAGTAATACGAATTGCTGAATCTGTTTTATTTACGTGCTGACCACCAGCACCCGATGCACGGAACGTATCGACTTTAATATCTGCAGGGTTAATCTCAATTGCTTCTGCTTCAGGAATTTCAGCCATCACTGCCACGGTACAAGCAGATGTATGAACACGACCTTGCGATTCAGTCTCTGGTACACGTTGAACACGGTGAGCACCCGATTCAAACTTCAGCTGACCATACACGCCTTCACCAGAGATGTGCGCGATGACTTCTTTATAACCGCCATGTTCACCTTCGTTAGTACTTACTACTTCAACTTTCCACTTTTTAGTTTCTGCGTAGCGGCTGTACATACGGAATAAATCACCGGCGAAAATAGCAGCTTCATCACCACCGGTACCAGCACGAACCTCTAAATAGACATTATTATTGTCTTTCGGATCTTTTGGTAACATCAGAATTTGGATTTCGTCTTCTAATTCGGTAATTTGTGCTTTTGCTTCTTTATATTCTTCTTGCGCCATTTCACGCATGTCAGGATCAGAGTCTTTTAGCATCTCTTCAGCCGTAGCAACATCATCTTGCGCTTGTTGATAGGCTAAAAACGCTTTTACGATTTCTTCTAATTCTGAGTATTCTTTAGATAAGGCACGAAAGCGATTTTGGTCGCTGATCACAGAGGGGTCGCTTAGCAGCGCTTGCACTTCCTCATAACGCTCAACTAAGGTTTCTAATTTTCTATAAACAGACTCTTTCATTTAACGACTATTCCTGATCAATACCTAACATTTTCTTTAATTGGCTTAACTCGGCTGCTTCACCTTTTTTAGCAGCATCTTGAATGGCACGGGTAGGTGCGTGCATCAAGCGGTTGGTCAGTTTATTTGCCAACTCGAGTATAACTTTTTCTGCCTCTTTGCCTGCTTGCAGCTGACTGAGGGCTTTTTCGACAAGTTCTGACTTTATATCTTGTACATCGTTGCGATAATGGCGAATCAAATCCACCGAATCGAGTGAACGCAACCACATAGCAAATTCATCGGTACGAGAGCGAATAATGGTTTGCGCTTGTTCGGCAGCCTGCTCTCGGGCGGCGATATTCTCGCTTACTATGGCTTGTAAGTCATCAACTGAATACAAATAGGCGGCATCTAATTCGCCTACTTGACTCTCGATATCGCGTGGCACTGCAATATCTATAAATAACATTGGTTTATGGCGACGCTTTTTTAGCGCTTGCTCTACCACCCCTTTACCAATAATAGGTAAGGTACTAGCCGTTGAACTAATTACGATATCCGCATCGTGAAGGCGCTCAGGTAGCTGGGCAAGTGCAATCACATCTGCGTTGACATCGCTGGCAAGGGTCTTAGCACGTTCAATAGTTCTGTTGGCAACAGTAATTTTTTGCGGATTATTTTGGTACAAATGTTTAGCAACCAACTCTATTGTTTCACCAGCACCAATAAGCAGTACATTGGTTTTATCTAACTTGCCATATATGTGCTTTGCTAAATTAACCGCTGCGTAGGCAACCGAAACAGCGCTGGCACCGATATCGGTTTCAGTACGAACCTGCTTTGCTACCGAAAAGGTTTTTTGAAACAAGCGATCGAATGTCACACCGATTGCATCGTGAGTCTTTGCATTGTGATAGGCTTGTTTTATTTGCCCTAAAATTTGTGGCTCACCAAGCACCAGCGAATCTAAACCACAAGATACTCGCATTAAATGATTAATGGCTTCGGTACCTTCGTGATAATAGATGTTGTTGCTCAGTTCTTGTTCATCCAAACCGTGGAAACTGGCTAACCAGTGCAACAAGGTTTGGGAATTACGCTCGGCAAGGCTACAATAGATTTCAGTTCGGTTGCAGGTCGAAACAATGACCGCTTCATTGAAATGCGCATGGCCACTTAATTGTTGTAACGCCTCAGACATTTGCTCAGGCGAAAACGCAACTTTTTCGCGTAATTCTACGGATGCGGTTTTGTGATTTATACCAAGTGCTACGATGGTCATATGTACCAAATATTGCTAAGCCCAGCTGTAAAGGCATTAATTTTACCAAAAATCAGCGGAATATGGAAAGTAAGGAACGACATTTGATTAAACAATATTTGATTTTATTCATATTTTTTTTATTTATCAGCGGTTGTGCGCAAAAAATTTCAACGGTTGATTACATTTACCCTGATTGGAAAACCCGCCTAGACCAACAGACTCAGTGGCAAGTACAAGGTAAAATGGCGTTTATCAGCACCGAGCAACGCCAATCAGCCAATTTAAATTGGCAACATGATGAACGCAACAGTGACATGGTTCTAACTAGCTTTATTGGCACACGCATTCTGTCGTTACAGCAAAACCCTCAAGGTGCTGTTTTAGAGTATGATGGCGACACCTACACAGATCAGGATGCATCTAGACTACTTTACCGGTTAACAGGCTTTTCAATTCCATTAGATAATGCCGCAAAATGGCTAAAAGGTACTGCACAGAATGAGCAAGCATCATTCGATGAACAAGGTCGTTTAAAAACACTGCTTTGGCAAGCAGAGAATGGTCAACAATGGCACATTACCTATGCAAATTACCGCAAGCAAGATGGTTATTGGTTGCCAGAAAAACTGACTTTAAAAAATCAACATATTCGTATTAAAATTCAACTTAATGATTGGCAGTTACATTAATCATGACACACATTTTAAAGCCCCCTTTCACATTAATCGCACCCGCTAAACTAAACCTATTTTTGCATATTAATGGTCGTCGCGATGATGGCTACCATGAGCTTGAAACCTTATTTACCTTTTTAGAATTTGGTGATGACTTAACATTTACAGTGACCCATGAACCCGATATCACAGTCATTGGCGATACAAATGGCATTGCTTTAACAGACAACCTTATATATAAGGCAGCTCGTTTATTACAGCAGCATTGTGGTTGCCAACAAGGTGCGACTATCGAGCTATTAAAACGTTTACCGATGGGCGGTGGTGTTGGTGGCGGTTCATCCGATGCGGCTACGACCCTACTTGCTCTCAATAAGTTGTGGGAGTGCGATTTATCGCTCGAAGAATTAGCTAAACTTGGGGTGACGCTTGGAGCCGATGTACCAGTGTTTATAAATGGCCACACAGCAATTGCTCATGGTATTGGCGAGCAGCTAGAAAATGTAGAATTACCGCAAAGTTGGTTTTGTGTAATACATCCTGGGGAGCATGTCAGCACCGCGAAAATTTTTACCCATCCTGATTTAAAACGTGACACACCCAAGTTAAAAGTAGACTGGCAAACGGAAAATTTAGGCAATGATTGTGAGCCTTTGGTTAAAAAGCTCTGCCCCGAGGTTGAAAAAGTCCTGCAGTGGTTGCTAAAATACGCCCCGTCAAAGATGACTGGTACGGGCGCTTGTTGCTTTGCTGAGTTTTCAACCCAGGCACAAGCACAACAAGTTTTAGCTCAGTTACCAGATAAATGGACAGGTTTTGTTGCAAGTAGTGCTACACTTTCACCTGCTCATAAAGCATTAAATGCTCACTTTGCTATGAAGTAACGTACAAGTAAATGTTAACCTGCTTTGGTGTCTACCATAGCCTGTTAGTCCCAAAATTCAGTGCCTGAGGAACCCTACCGTGCCTGACATGAAGCTCTTCGCTGGTAACGCAACACCTGAGCTAGCTCAAAAAGTTGCAAAACGTTTGTATATTGAATTAGGCGATGCTGTTGTTGGCCGTTTTAGTGACGGTGAGATCAGTGTTCAAATTAATGAAAATGTTCGTGGTTCTGACGTTTTCATCATTCAATCAACCTGTAACCCTACTAACGATAACTTAATGGAGCTTATCGTTATGGTTGATGCCCTTCGTCGTGCATCTGCTGGTCGTATCACAGCAGTTATTCCATACTTTGGTTATTCACGTCAAGACCGCCGTGTGCGCTCTGCTCGTGTGCCAATTACTGCTAAAGTTGTTGCAGACTTCCTTTCTAGTGTTGGTGTTGACCGCGTATTGACGGTTGATTTACACGCTGAACAAATTCAAGGTTTCTTCGACGTACCAGTTGATAACGTATTCGGTAGCCCAGTGCTATTAGAAGATATGAAAGAACGCGACTTCGATGACGTTGTTGTTGTTTCTCCAGATATCGGTGGTGTTGTTCGTGCTCGTGCTATTGCGAAGCTATTAAATGACACTGACCTAGCTATTATCGACAAGCGCCGCCCACAAGCAAACGTTTCACAAGTAATGCACATTATTGGTGACGTTGAAGGCCGCGACTGTATCATCGTTGATGACATGATCGATACCGGTGGTACATTATGTAAAGCCGCTGCTGCTCTTAAAGAGCATGGTGCTAAACGTGTATTTGCGTATGCAACTCACCCTGTGCTTTCAGGTAATGCCGCTGAAAACATCCGTAACTCAGTAATTGACGAAGTGATTGTAACTGACTCAATTACATTATCTGATGAGCTTAAAGCAATTGATAAAATCAAAGTGCTTACGCTTGCAGATATGCTTGCTGAAACAATTCGTCGTATCAGCAATGAAGAATCTATCTCAGCGATGTTTGAACACTAATCAACAACGCGAAGATATTCAAAAAGCACCGTCTAGGTGCTTTTTTTGTAGTCGTTATTTATTTTCCCCGAAAGGGGTGGTATGATAGCGCGCCTTTTGGCTGGGGACCTTGGTCGCAAAGGCCCTAAGACTATTAATTATTGGAGACATTATGTCAACTTATACATACAATGCAGAATTACGTACAGAAACAGGTACTGGTGCGAGCCGCCGCCTACGCCGTGAAGATAAAGTTCCTGCAATCCTTTACGGTGCTGACAAAGAAGCTGCATCTATCGTTCTTGCACACAAAGATATGATCAAAGCGCAAGAAGACGAAGGTTTCTACACGCACATCCTTACTTTAAACATCGGTGGCGAGTCAGTTGAAGCTATCCTTAAAGATATTCAACGTCACCCATTCAAGCCTAAGATCACTCACTTAGACTTCCAACGTGTAGATGCTTCTCACAAACTTCACACTAAAGTGCCAGTACACTTCATCGGTGAAGAGAAAGTAACTAAAGCAGGTAACACTGTTGTTCACCAATTAACTGAAATCGAAATCACGTGTCTTCCTAAGTCACTTCCTGAGTTCGTTGAAGTTGACGTTGCAGGCTTAGTAGCTGGTGATTCAATCCACCTTTCTGACCTTAAACTACCAGCAGGTGTTACATCTGTTGAGCTAGCTAAAGGCGCAGACCACGACCAGTCAATTGTTACTGTTAAAGCTAACAAAGCTGCTCCTGCTGAAGACGAAGCTTCAGAAGACGCTGCAGAATAATTTTTAAGGTGTCAACACCTTGAATTCTATTCAAATGCTTGTGGGCCTGGCTAATCCAGGCCCCGAATACGCAAACACACGCCATAATGCAGGTGCCTGGTTCATCGAAGAACTTGCTGCACGTTATAACTGCACACTCAAACACGATCCTAAATATCATGGCCTAACAGGCAAAGTGATCATTCAAGGCCAAGAATTTAAATTACTGATCCCTACTACTTATATGAACTTAAGCGGTAAGGCGGTGAGTAGTCTCGCTAATTTCTTTAAAGTTCCTGTCGAAAATATCCTCGTCGCACATGACGAAATGGATCTCGAACCCGGGATTGCTAAACTAAAAAAAGGTGGCGGTCATGGCGGCCACAATGGTTTAAAAGACATTATCGCGAAAATGGCAAACCAAAAAGATTTCATGCGCCTTCGTATTGGCATTGGTCATCCTGGTCACCGTGAAATGGTTACGGGCTGGGTACTGGGTAAAGCCGCGAAAGAAGACCAAGAAAAAATGGATGCCGCAGTTGACGAAGCAGTTCGTTGTATGGAAATTCTTGCAAAAGATGGTGTGTTAAAAGCACAAAACAGACTACATTCATTTAAACCTTAAATCGTTTATTTGAAATTACACAAGGTATCTTACTATGGGTTTTAAATGTGGCATCGTTGGTTTGCCAAATGTTGGTAAATCAACACTATTTAATGCACTAACTAAAGCGGGTATTGAAGCCGCTAACTTCCCTTTCTGTACCATTGAGCCAAACACTGGCGTGGTTCCGGTTCCTGATGCACGCTTAAATGCGTTAGCTGCTATTGTAAATCCTCAGCGTATTTTACCAACAACGATGGAATTCGTTGATATTGCAGGTCTAGTAAAAGGCGCATCTAAAGGTGAAGGTTTAGGTAATCAGTTCCTTGCAAACATTCGTGAAACTGACGCGATTGGCCATGTTGTTCGTTGCTTTGAAGATGAGAACATCGTACACGTAGCAGGCACTATTGACCCTGCAGATGATATTGATGTTATTAATACTGAGTTAGTATTAGCCGATATGGATAGTGCCGATAAAGCACTTGTTCGTAACGCTAAAAAGGCAAAAGGCGGCGATAAAGACGCTAAAGAGCAAAATGCAGTACTTGAAAAGGTAAAAGCACACCTTGATGAAGGTTTAACTCTTCGTTCATTAGAGTTAACAAAAGAAGAAAAAGCAGCAATTAAGCCACTTAACTTCTTAACGATTAAACCGACTATGTACATTGCAAACGTTGCTGAAGATGGTTTTGAAAATAATCCATACCTAGACAAAGTTCGTGAAATCGCTGCTGCAGAAGATGCCGTTGTGATCCCAGTTTGTGCGGCTATCGAATCTGAACTGTCTGAGCTTGAAGAAGAAGACAAGTTAGAGTTTATGGCTGACCTAGGTTTAGAAGAGCCTGGTCTTAACTTAGTGATCCGTGGTGGTTACGAGTTACTTAAATTACAAACTTACTTCACCGCTGGTGTAAAAGAAGTACGTGCATGGACAATTCCAGTAGGTGCAACTGCGCCTCAAGCTGCAGGTAAAATTCACACTGACTTTGAGCGTGGCTTCATCCGAGCACAAACTATCGCTTTTGATGATTATATCGAGTACAAAGGTGAAAGCGGTGCAAAAGAAGCAGGTAAAATGCGCCAAGAAGGTAAAGAGTACATTGTTAAAGACGGCGATGTAATGAACTTCTTATTCAATGTATAAGCAGCTTCGCTGATAAAATTTTAAAAGGCTCGTTACTACGAGCCTTTTTTATTGCTTATCATCTTTTAAACTTGCTACTAACCACCATATCATTTGGCACTCCTAGCTATTTGCTAGATTTAACCGTCTATTCCAAGCAATGGACGCTTATCACGAACTTGGCAAATTGGTATTAGCGCCGATACAGCCAAACATAATTTGACAGAGGATTAAGGTTTTTTAGTGCTGGATTGTTCCGCTGTTAGTTGATTTACTACCAAACCACGTCTTTACTTAAAGAAACAAAGATCGAAATCGAGTGCTCTTTTAGCTGCAATCACTTTAAGAAATAAGTTCTTTTGTTGTTTTTAACAAGCAAACATCCTATAAAAAGAAATTATCTATTTTTGTTGCTTGATTTTTGTTTGAAAATCAAGCAGCTTAAAATCAGTATTAAAACAGTTACAAAACACATTGCAGTTTTAAATTGGTAAATAGCAGTCAAAAAAACAGCAATTCAAATGAAATTTAGCCACTTAGCTTAATTTTAATGCAAACAAACACTGATAAGCGTTTTTTTGCAAAAAAGGTGTTGACGGATTTAGGTCATATCAGCATAATACGCCCCGCACTCAGCGATGAAGTGCTAACAAAAAAGATGGCTAAGTAGCTCAGTTGGTTAGAGCACATCACTCATAATGATGGGGTCACAGGTTCAAATCCCGTCTTAGCCACCATTCTTTCTTGTTGCTCAATGAAGAGTTTAAAATAACTACCAGTACTTTTAGTACGAATGATGCGGGAGTGGCGGAATTGGTAGACGCGCTGGATTTAGGTTCCAGTAACTTCGGTTGTGAGAGTTCAAGTCTCTCCTTCCGCACCATGTTCTTGATAAGAACTAAAACTATCAAGCTTTTGTTGGGATATCGCCAAGCGGTAAGGCAGCAGGTTTTGATCCTGCCATTCCCAGGTTCAAATCCTGGTATCCCAGCCAC